>JBGTBZ010000436.1:0-2920 GCA_041749155.1 Phycisphaerae bacterium | reverse complement strand
AGCCCGGCGCACGGCGACAACGCCTTCACCGTGCCGCTGTTCGACGAGTTCCTGAAGCGAGTCATGCCGCGCGAGTGAGGCACGCCGCCGCACGCCCTACGCCCCCAGCCGCTGCTTCCACTCCGCCAATTGCTTCTTGAGCGGCTCGCCGCCGGCGGCGCCGGCGGACTGGTAGCGGGCGACGACGTTGCGGGCGCCCAGGCAGGCGTAGACGTCGTCGGAGATGGGGGATTTGAGATTTGAGATTTCAAAACCGGAGGCGGCTACGGCGGCGGTGAAGTCGTCAACCGCAAGCTGGGAAAGCTTGGTCTTGCCCTCGCGCTCGCACTTGGCAACCAGGCCGCCCACCGCCTGGTGGGCCGTCCGGAACGGCACACCCTTCACTACGAGGTACTCGGCCAGCGACGTCGCATCCATGAACCCCCCCTCGCACGCCGCCTCGCACTTCTCCTTCACGAACTCCGTCGCGTTCACGATCGCCGCCGCCATCGTCAGGCAACTGCTGACCGTGTCGTAGGCGGCGAAGACGTGGCGCTTGTCCTCCTGGAGGTCGCGGTTGTAGCCGATCGGCAGGCCCTTGCAGATCGTCAGCAGGGCAACGAGGTTGCCATACACGCCCCCGCACCGCCCGCGGATCAGCTCCAGCATGTCCGGGTTGCGCTTCTGCGGCATCATCGAGGAGCCGGTCGTGTACCGGTCGGCGGTGCGGATGAAGCCGAACTCCTGCGAGGAGTAAATGACCCACTGCTCCGCCCAGCGGGAGAGATGCATGGCGGTCATCGCGCAGGCGTAGACGAAGTCGAGGGCGTGGTCTCGTGAAGCCGTGTGGAAGATGCTGCTTGAGGTGGCAGCCTTGGCCCCGAACTCACGGGCCGTTTGAGTTGCATCTAGGGGCAGGCTCGTACCTGCAATCGCGCCGCTGCCGAGTGGCGACTCATGGTGAACGACGCTGTTGACCTGACTGAGGGCTAGAAAGCGTTCGCCGCCATCGCGGAACATACGAGCCCATGCGAGGAGCTCTGCCGCCGCCGAGATTGGCTGCGCACGTTGCAGGTGCGTATACGAGGGCATGACAATGTCGGTGGACCGTTCTGCCGCGACAATGAACGCCTTGGCCACGTTCTCCGTGGCTTCATCGGCATCAGTTTCAAACCGCTGAAGCAGCAGGTGAAGGTCCGTCGCCACCTGATCGTTCCGGCTCCGCCCCGTGTGCAGCCGCCGCCCCGGCTCGCCGATCCGCTCGATCAGCGCTGCCTCCACGCACATGTGGATGTCTTCCAGCTCCTTCTTAAAGCCCGGCCACTTGTGGCCGTGGCTCTCTATCTCCGCTTCAATCTCCTTGAGCGCCGAAACGATCGCCTCCCGATCGGCCTCCGTGATCAGCCCGACCTTCGCCAGCATCGTCGCGTGGGCGATGCTCCCGGCGATGTCCTGCCGATACAGCCGCCAGTCGTAGCTGACGCTCTCGACGAAGTCCTGCGCGAGGGCGTCGGTCGCCTCGGCGATGCGCGCCTGCCAGGGTTTGGAGGGCTCTGACATGCCGGGAGTGTAGTGGTTGCGAAATCCGAATGACGAAACCAGAATGACGAATCAATGACCAAGCCCGAATGACCAATGGCCGACGAGGAACGCAAGTTCGACCTGGCAGAGCGGACCGCCGTCTTCGGCGAGCGGGTCGTGCAGTTTGCGAAGCTCGTGCCTGAGACCTCGGTCTCGCGGCCGCTGATCAGCCAGCTGGTGCGTGCGGGGACGAGCGTCGGTGCGAACTACTGCGAGGCTGATGACGCGGACTCGAAGAAGGACTTCAGGTTCAAGATCGGCCTCTGCCGCCGAGAAGCGAGGGAAACAAAGCACTGGCTCCGCATGATCACCGCCGCCTGCCCCGACCATCGCGAGGCCGCTCGCGCGCTCTGGCAGGAAGCCAAGGAGCTCAACCTTATCTTTGGAGCCACCCGCCGCAAGCTGTAAAACGCCCGAAACGCCGTGGCGGGCGATTCGGGCATTGGTCATTCGGATTTGATTCGTCATTCTGGTTTCGTCATTCGGGATTCCCGCGCTCGCGGGCCGGGGTTCCCGTGTCGATCCGGATCAGCAGGTGAATCGGCTTCCCCGCATTGGGCTCGCCGTCGCGCGAGGCGCTCAGCGACCCGATCAGCACCCACTGCCCTTCCGGGATCCGCACCGACAGGTCCAGCCCGCGGCGGTCAACCGTCACGCGGTCCGGCAGCACCACGCCGCCCGCCGCCGGCTCCTGCTGTGGCTGCGTCGCGGGGGGCTCGCCCCCAAGCAGCAGGTACTCCGCTAGCACCTTCAGGGTGACCTGGTTGGCGTCCTCGCTCAGCATGGGGGTGACGGTCAGGGTCAGGCCGGTCTCGATCTTGGAGACTTCGGTCTGGTAGCCCACGACCCCGGCGGCAACCACCGGCATCACGCCGCTGAGATAGGGCACCTCCCGGCCGTCGCTGGCGGACTGCGTCTGGCCGTCAAAGCCGCTGTAGCGCACCTCCGCGATGATCGGCAGGTCCGCCGGCTCGCCCTGCCAGATGGCCACGCCCTGCTCGACGCGCACATTCGCCTCGATCTGCGTCTCATCCACCTGGATCAGCTTGGCACGCGTGGAGACCACGCGGCGGTCCTGGATCGCCTCCAGCAGCTCCGCGATGCGGGCCTGGACCTCCGGAGTATGCGTCACCACAAGGCTGTGGTGCGACGGGAGATAGGTGATGTGGCCAAGCTCGCCGCCGTTGTCCACCCAGGTGTAAGTGTCGATGGCGGTCATGATGATGTCGATGACCTGGGGGATGATGTCGCGCTCGGCAGGCGCGGACGGGGCGGCGGCGCTCGGTGTTGAGACTACGGAACCACCGCCACCACCCCCGCCGCCGCGTCCCTCAGAGCCATCACCGCGGAGGGCGCTGCC
>JBGTBZ010000435.1:0-5894 GCA_041749155.1 Phycisphaerae bacterium | reverse complement strand
CCAGCCCGGCCAGGACGCCCGCGGAAAGGGCGGCGATGCCCATGGCCAAGGGGTGCTCATTCAGGCCTGACTCGAAGCGCTCGCGGCTGTAGGTGTAGCCGGCGCGGGTGCGATCCGAAGCGGCATGGGAGATCCGCCGCGTCCGTCGACCCATGGCCGAAGCCTGGTTGCGCATTGCCTCCCAGCTACTGGAAGCGGCATCGCCGATGGCGTCGCCCGCGGAGCTGGCCAGATCGCCCGTGCGTTCACCCATTCCACGTGCGGAATCGCCGACGGAGTGGGCGGTCTCTCCTGCGGCGCCCGCGGCTCGGCTGGCCTTGTCCGACACCCATCCGGCGGCGTGTCGTGCCCCCTCGGCGGCCTCGTGGGCATAGTGCCGCAGGCGGCCGGTCATCCCCTCGGACTCGCCCTCACGGGCGTAGGCATCGCCATACAGCCCGGGATACTGGCGGCGGTACTCCGACGAGCCATATCCGGCGGCGTCGACGTCGCGGGGGGACGCACCGTCATCGTCATCATCGCCCTTGAGCATGATCCAGGCGATCCCACCCGCGATCAAGGCGCTTGGAATGGGATTTTCCCGGACGGCATCCCAGGCGCCGCGGCCGGCCCGCCGGGCCACTCGCTTGACCTTCTTGCGCTGGGGATCGTCCGTGCGGACGCCTTCATCGCTGGCGAACCAGTCCAGCAGGTCACTGACGATGTTGGAGGGGCGAAGCCGGTCGGCCAGCGTATCGACAGTCTCATCCATACGGGAGCGGGTCCGGTCGATGTCGCGTTCGATGGCGGCGGAGGCCGCATCGTCGCGCTCGACCTGGCCGTCGGCCCGACCGGTTATTGAACCGCTTCGGTCGTCTTGTGGGTAAGCCATTGCTTGTCTTCCTTCAGGGAATGAATGGTTTTCTCGGGAACGAGCGGCTCACGGCGCATGCCGCTTATCGCGCTGCGATACATGGCGTAGCCGATGATGGCGACGATTGCCCCGACGATCAGGAATCCCGCCGCCAGCGAGGAAGTGACCAGGAACTCGAAGAATCGCTGGAATAACCAGGCCACGCCGTAAGCTACGGCCGAGAGCACCATCAGGGCCCCCACGGCCAGCACCGCGCCACCTGCGCCCAGCTTGCCGGCCTGCTTTCCGAAGAAGCTGGTCTTCTCACTCACCTCGGTCTTAGCGAGGTTGATCTCCTGGCGGATCAGATGCGTCGCCTCATCACGAAGCTCCTTGATCAGGTCAGCGATGCTGCGCTGATCGCTTGCCGCGCTGGACTCAATGGTTGCCCGGTCTCGGTCAATCCGCGTGGCGGGCTCATTGTCGCGCCCGAGCCCCACATGGGCCGGCTTCGGTGGATGATGCAGTGCGTCACCGGTTGGCTGGCGCGAAGCGCGCTCGAATGTCGGGTCGTTGAGCGTGCGGGTCATATCGAGCCTCCCTTCTGGTCATCGCGCGGGTCCTGGCCCAGGGTCGATCCCATGGCTTTACCGCCTGCAGTTCCCGTGCCGCCGGCAAAACTCGAGTCGTCACGCTTCGTGTCCTGCGACATGCCCGACCCGTACGACTGGCCGTACCCGCCGCCGGCGCTCTCGCCGCCTGAGGGGTTGTAGCCGCCGATGCCGCCAGGGCTGGTCCTGGCTCCGCCGAAGGACGAGTCGTTAAACTCGCTGAAGCCCTCGTCCCCCTCGAACTGATAGCGATAAACGTCGCTATAGATCGAGTCATCCGCCTCCTTGGGGGGTCGGCCACGCGGACCGATGTGGCGATCGGCCTTCAGGAACCTCGCGATCGCGACGCCGGCGAGAAACATGCCCCCGATCACCCACTCGGGATGCCGGCGGGTAAAGCGGCTGACGCTCTGGGTCATGTCGCGGACGTCCGCCGCTTCAAGATACTGGCCGACCTGGTCAAGGCCGTCCCCCGCAAGGCGGGCGTAGCGGGCGACGGAGTGATCCTGCTTCTCTTCCAGCTTGTCTGCGGCGGCCCGGGCGGCTTCCGCGGCGTCGTGGATGCCGCCGCAGAGCTGGCGCTTCTGCTGGTCAAACACCTCGCGCGCCCGCTCGGTGGCGTGACCGCGTGTCTCGTTCCACTGCTGCCGGGCCTTTTCGAGTGACTCGTTGGTGAATCCGCGGACCTGCTCGTAGGTCTCGCGGGCGCGGTCACGCACCTCCTGCTTCATATCTGAAGCTTGCTCGTTCCTGCCGCTCGAGTTCCCGCCCGGCCACCGCTCCGGGGTGCCTTGGGCTGAATGCCTCTCGGTTGCGACGCCGCCGCCCGCGGAAGTCTGTGTCGCCAGGCCTGCGTTATCTCTCGTTACGTCTGCATCTCGCTGCGTGGGTTCCATCGGGTCGACTCCTTGAAAGCTGCTGATCGTGTCGAAACGGTGGGGCAAACACGATGCCGGAGGCCGCCATGATCGCCACCTGGCCCGATATATCCCGCAAATTGATGGCCGCTGGCCCGCAAAGCGGCCCCCCCCGCGGGTGGCGGGGGCGGTAGTACTGTCATCTGAATGGGAGTTGCGCTTCAGGCGCGTCGTCTTGTCGCGAGTGCGACGATGCTACGCCTTTCCGGACCGCGCTGCGGCGGTGGCAGGCTTGTGGCTCAGATCCAGCGAATCCTCCACAAGCTCCTGCTCCTCGAGCGCATGTACCTTCGGGCTGCCGGTGGCCGGGGAAGCCGAAGCATCCCGCGCCCGGACCTCAATCAGCCGGTCCGGGAACATCTCCCGCAGCCGCGGCTCCATGAAGCCCCATGCCCCGCGATTGCGCGGCTCCTCCTGGGCCCAGAAGATCTCCGCGGCCTTGTGGTAGCGGTCGATGACTGCTCGGATCTCGTGCTCCGGGAACGGGTAAAGCTGCTCGATCCGGACGATCGCCACGTCCTGGCGGCCCTTCTCGCGGCGTGCGGCCTCCAGCGTGTAGTAGAACTTGCCGCTGCAGAGCAGGACGCGGCGAACCTTGTCAGCCTGGTCGGTGGCAGGATCGTCGATTACGAGTTGCAGCCGCCCCTTTGTAAAGTCCTCGATCCGGCTTGCTGCCTCCGGCTTACGCAGCAGGCTCTTGGGCGTCATCATCACCAGCGGCTTGCGGAACTTGCGCCGCACCTGACGACGAAGCAGGTGGAAATATTGGGCCGGCGTGGTGGGGCTTGCCACCTGCATGTTGTTTTCAGCGCACAGGGAGAGGAAGCGCTCCAGGTAAGCGTTGGAGTGCTCCGGGCCATTGCCTTCGTAGCCGTGCGGCAGGTTCAGCACCAGGCCATTGGTGTACCGCCACTTGCTCTCGGCGGCGGCGAGGATCTGGTCGATGATGTTCTGGGCCCCGTTGACGAAATCGCCGTACTGGGCCTCCCAGATGACGAGATTGCGGGGGTCAGCCGAGGCGAAGCCCCACTCGAAGCCCAAAACCGCCTCCTCCGAGAGCATGGTGTTGATAATCTCGAAGCGGCCCTGGTTCTCGTGCTTCGCCCCTCCGCCCACGTGCTGAAGGGGGCGGTACTTCTCGCCGGTGTCATAGTCGTGCAGCACGGCATGGCGGTGGCTGAAAGTGCCACGTTCGACGTCCTGGCCGGTGAAACGGATGTTGGTCCCTTCGAGCAGCAAACTTCCGAGGGCCAGCATCTCGCACGTGCCCCAGTCAATCCCCTCGCCGCTTCGAACGGTCTCGATGCGCAAGTCCAGCAATTTCCTGAGCTTGGGATGAACTTTGAAGCCAGCCGGCAGCCGCCGCAGCGACTCGGTCGCCCGCTGGAGCGTCTCGAAGCTGACGGCGGTATCCGTCTCCCACTGGCGGTAGTCGTCAGGAGCCCGTCCAAAGCCCCTCCAGACGCCGCTGAACGTGGGCACCTTGCTGCGCGGCTTCTCAACCTGAGCCTCCTCGCGGGCAGCCTTGAGGCGGTCGAGGAGCGCCTGCTTCATCTGGTGAAGCTCATCCTCGGTGACCACGCCTTCCTCCACCAGGCGCCTGGCGTAGATCTCCCGCACGCTGGGATGATCCTTGATCGCCTTGTACATCAGCGGCTGGGTGAAGCTGGGCTCATCCTGCTCGTTGTGCCCGTACTTCCGGTAGCACCACAGGTCGATCATCACGTCCTGCCGAAAACGCTGCCGGAAGGCGATCGCCAACCGCGATACGTGCCAGACTGCCTCCGGATCGTCACCGTTGACGTGGAAAACCGGTGCCTGAATGGCCTTGGCGACGTCCGTCGGGTACGGCGTGAACCGGCCCTGGCTCGGCGGGGTCGTAAAGCCGATCTGGTTGTTGACGATGATGTGTATCGTGCCGCCGGTGCGGTAGCCGCGTAGCTCCGAAAGGTTCAGCGTCTCGAAGACGATTCCCTGTCCGCAGAACGCCGCGTCGCCGTGCAGCGTGATCGGCACGACCTTGCGGCGGTTGCCGTCGAGCAGCCATTGCTGTTTGCAGCGGATGATCCCCTGCTGGATGGGGTTGATCAGCTCCAGGTGGCTGGGATTGGGCAGCAGCGACACCTTCACCACGTGCTCGGGCGCGCCGGTATCGCTCTTGACGCGGCGCTGGTTGGCGTAGCCCAGGTGATACTTGACGTCCCCATCCCCGAAGAGCGACTCGTCGTGCTTATTCGTGCCGGCAAACTCCGCCAGCATCGTTTCGTAGGGCTTTTCCAGCACATGCGCCAGGATGTTCAGCCGGCCCCGGTGGGCCATGGCAAGGATCGCCTGCTCGCCGCCCAAATCGCCGGACATCTCGACTATGGTGTTGATCAAGGGGACCAACGACTCGGCCCCTTCGATGCTGAAGCGCTTGGAGCCTACAAAGGCTCGGTGCAGGTACTGCTCGAACTCCTCTGCTGCGATGAGTTGGCGGAGGATGTGCTTCTTCTGCTCCGGCGAAAGCTGCGGGCGGTTCAGAACCGGCTCCATCTGCTCCGCCAGCCAGTCGCGCTGCTCCTTGTCGGCGATGCCCGTGAACTCGACGCCGATGTTGCGGCAGTAGGTGTCGCGAAGCTTGCTGACCAGGTCCCCCAGGGTGCCGTCGCAGGGACCGCAAAATCCACCGGTGCCGATGTATAGATCATCCGGCTGGTTGTCGAGGCCGAAGTTCGACAGCGAGAGCATCGGGTGCGGTCGCCGCGGCTGCAGGTCCAGCGGGTTGAGGTTGGCTTCGAAGTGCCCAAACTCGCGGTAGGTGTGGACGAGATCGAAGATGCCGACTGGCGTGGATATCTCCACCTCACCGGCCGAAGCGTCGTTTTGAGCCAGGGGCTGGACTACTGGTCGAGAGGGCGCCGCGGTAGATCCGCCGCCACTGCCACCCGAGCCGAGCGTGAAGCCGGCGAAAAAGGCCTGCCACTGCGAGTCGAGGGCGGCAGGATCCGCCAGATATCGCTCGTAGAGGTCGGAGATGTACTGCCCATTTCCGCCTACCACATCCACCACCGGCAGCCGCTCAATCGCCCCGGTCTCTGGTGTGGTCTTACTGGTTGTAGTTGAACGGCCTGCCTTGGCGGAGTCAGGCTCCGGCGAGGCGGCATCGGACGGGTTCTGCAACATCGGGAATCACCTTGCGTCAACGCTGCACGACGCGATCGGCGCGCCAAGGCGCCTTTACTGTATGGACTATAGGGGCGCGATGCCGGCACCGCATCCGCCACCTAAACCGGCGCACCCATCTGCAGTGCAGATCGTCGCCCGGACCCAGGCTGCTGAAGCTGCGAGGTCTTTGTTCAGCTACCGGACGTAGGTGGAGTGGCCAGGGGGCAACAGCCCGCGTTAGAGGTAGCACCCCTTAGACTGCCCGGCCGCGGCTCCGCTGCTTGTGGCGGGCGAAGGCAATGGCCGCCAAAAGGGCCATGCCGGCCCAGGCAGGGGGGGCGAACGGAACCAGCGCCGGCGAGTCGTCGGCCTCCCCGGCGAGGCTGG
>JBGTBZ010000434.1:0-5242 GCA_041749155.1 Phycisphaerae bacterium | reverse complement strand
CGGCCGGTCCATGGGCGTCGCACACCCGGTCAGCGAGGCCGCGGACAGGGCGATGGCGCACACAAGGATTCGGGGCCGTGGGAAAGGCATGGCTGTGATGTTATCGGGGCAAGCGGGCCAGTTCGTCCAGTGCCGCCAGTGGTTGTGACGCTTTAGAAGCCCGGTTTTCCCGCTGCCGAGCCCTCCAGCCGCGGCGGTATCATGCCGCCAGTGCGGCAGATAGCCCATAT
Organism: Phycisphaerae bacterium; assembly: GCA_041749155.1. Taxonomy (GTDB): domain Bacteria; phylum Planctomycetota; class Phycisphaerae; order Tepidisphaerales; family Tepidisphaeraceae; genus JAEZED01. The sequence goes on along the minus strand of JBGTBZ010000434.1, from coordinate 5,012 downwards.
CAGCGACCTGCATTTTGGGGCGGATGATCCACCCGTCGTCGAGGCCCTGGCGGCCGATCTGCTCGACTGGCGGTACGACCTGCTGGTGGTGAGCGGGGACTTCACGCAGCGGGCGCGCGGGGGGCAGTTCCGGGCCGCCATGCGTTTTCTTAACCGCTTGCCAGGGCCCCACTTATACGTCCCGGGCAACCACGACGTGCCCCTTTATGACGTTCTGCGGCGATTCCTGAGCCCCACGGGCAAGTACCGCCGGCACGTGACACGGGAGCTTCGGCCGGTGTTTCGCGACGACCAGCTCCTGGTGGTGGGCCTGAACACAGCCCGGCCATTCAGCGCGACGATGGACGGGTTCTGGAAGGATGGCCGCATCAGCGCCCAGCAGCTCCTGGACGTCCACCTGCTGGCGGCGGAGACCCCGGACGATCTCTTCAAGATTGTGGTGACGCACCACCCGTTCATCCCGCCGATGCACGACCGGGCGCACGGGATCATCCGCGGGGCCCCGCGAGCGCTGCGGACGCTGGAGGCAGTGGGCGTGGAGGTGCTGCTGGCGGGGCACCTGCACATGAACTACAGCGGGGATGTGCGGACGCACCACGAGGCGACGAAGCGGAGCATCCTCTCGATCCAGGCAGGGACGGCGTGCAGTCATCGCCGGCGCGACGAGCCCAACGCCTACAACCGGCTGACGGTGGAGGGAGCGGCGATCGACGGGATCGAGCGCGACCGGGTGAGGGTGCAGGTCCGCAAGTGCGAAGCGCCGGGGGCGCGCTTCGAGGATGGAGCGCACGTGGTGTACGAGAAGTTCGAGGGCGGCTGGGATCGCGTGGAGGCGGTGCGCGAGGATGCGGCCAACGAGGAGGAGTACGAGGCGACACGGCCTTGAGGTCACCGCTCATGCAGGAGGTCGTACTTCATCAAAGTTTCGGCATCAACGCTCACGGGCTCGACATGGCCATCCACGAACGCGACGTTGAGCCGACCTCGATGCCGTTGACCATTGACGGGAGCTTCCCAGCCGCGCATTTCAGTCATTTCCGGCGTTACCGCCCAGGCGTCGTGTAGCGTCACATGTCCGGATTCACTTTCCAGCCGAGGCGTCCAACTCAGGCCCATTCCCGGCCCGCCAGAGTCGCCCATCAGGACCATGGCAGCAGAGTTGGATACACGCGTGAGCTGCCCCCCATACCTTCGGTGCTGGTACTTCGCCTGGTGATGAAAGCCAAGGAGTCCGACATTCGTGGCATAGTCAAAGGTGACCCACCACGGCGTGTAATATGCCCGCTCGCCCACGTAGAGCGTAAGCGTTGGTGTACCGCCCTCGATCATAGGATTCGGTCCGTGACGCCAGTCGCCTGAGTTTGGGCAACGAAAGAGGCTCGTCTCGCGGTATACATCATCGATGTCCCCAAATCGAAGCGTGGCCCATTGTCGAGCTGGTTCGACAGGACCCTCCAAGGATCCGGTGATCCGCGCCAGCATCGCGACCGAGAACGGCACTGGCGACTCGCGCGTGGGCGGGGACTGCGAGGTTCGAATGTCGGGCTGGTAGTCAGGCCAATACAGGTACTTGGAACGGTCACTGTCATACATCGCGCCCGGCAGCGAGCCGTGCCCGGATGCATGCTCACGGATCCAGACTTCACCGTCCGGAGGGAGATAGCCATGGTGCTCGATTGCCCAGGCCAAGGCAGCCGTCGTCACCTGTCGCTGATTCGAGGAGCATAGGAGTGAGCGAGCCGAATCCCTCGCTCGCGACAGGGCCGGCAGCAGAATTGCCAGCAGAAGCCCGATGATGCCAATCACCACGAGCAGTTCGGCCAAAGTGAAAGCCGAGCGGCTTGGCGCTTGATCGCTCCGAGACCGCTTCACTGAGAACTCGAGTTGACCGTGTCTAGCATCGGACTCCAAGGGCCTTCGTCCGCGCAAATACGTCAAACCCCACATCCCGATTCCCAGCAAAGCCGCGTTCCGGACCAGCCCTAGGCGATTAGCCGTTCTCGCGTCCATGAACGCAGTGAACTCGCCGAAGCAGTGGCAGTCGGCAGGATTCGCGAGCATGAGTTGCGAGATCAAGAAAGCGGTAAACAGGACAAGTAGCAGCATCGCTGCGTAGAGACCGATCGCCCGCGAACTCGGCAAAAAGAGCAAGAACGCGCAAAGCAGCTCGCTCAGCGGCACGAGCAGCGTCAGGTGTCGCCGAAGCACGACTGGCAGAAAATCCATGTCCATAGTGGTCTCCGCAAACTCGGGCAGAGACGTTGCCTTGGCGACAGCCGCGAAACCAAAGATCGCCCCGATAGCTATCGGCGCGAGGCGTCCGGTTAGGTCAATCAGTCGCCGCGCCACAACAGCCTGTGCCATGGCCTTTCCCTTGCTATTCAGAACACGAGAGGCGGAGCGGCCGTGACGCGGATGGACACAAGGCGGTACACGCCAGTGAGCCACCAACGAGACCGTTTATCATCGTACGCGAAGCTCATCCACAGCGGGAAACGATCGCCGGCCTCATTCTCCACGACCACGGCCATCTCGAACCATACGCGATCCCGAGGACCATTCACGCCAGGGAGCTGCCCAGGCCACCCATCCGAAGGAGCGTGAAACATGTGCGAGCCCTGAGATAGAGCACCCCGGAACAGCCGTTTCTGTTCCGGGTCGTCCAGGAGGCGATTCAGCAGAGTATTCGGCACCGTTTCGGCGACCGGCTCGATGCCCACTGCGATGCGCGACCCCGAGGCATCCATTGCCCAGCCCACAAGCCGATTCGCTTCGTGAGCTTCCGCGTCACGCGAGAGCTCGAGAAAGATCTGCGCAAGCTCCTCAGCCCCGGCTCCCCGCTCGGTCGCCACTGCGACCGCCCTCGCATCCTCTGCCGAGAGCGTTGGCGGCGCCACGAGCGCGGTATCCGCATCCTGTTGTTTCAGATATTCCCCTGCGGGCATTCCGCTTGCGCGCGCGAGCGCCAGTCCCGCCCGGCCCTTGAGGTCGTCGATCGCTCCGCGCGGCAACCGGCTGAGCGCCTTCTCATTACGCGAATCCGCCGCGAGCTCCCGATCAATCATCACTCCAACGGTTCTCGTCGCTCGTTCTGGCTCCACGGACGCTGGCTCGAGCGGGAGCTGCTTGTATTGCTCCAAGTTGGTCAAATACTCGCGTCGGATTTCGGTATACTCATCGCCAGCCCAACCGCCGACCTCGGCAACCGACAGGTCGCGCACCTCACGCCCATCCAATGTTGTGATGATCGGTGCGCCGAAATACCGCCATGCCATCCAAGTGGCGATCAGGGCAAATGCAACACCAATCGCCAGCGAGGCGACGACTCGCTTTTGTCGGAGCGTTCCTTGAACTGGCATGGCTATCTCATCATGCGCGGATGCATGTGATTGGGGGAATTTCGGAACACTTCAACTCCACGTCGTCATTCGGACCCGGGCAGGCCGGCGGGCACTTGAACTTCCCCTCCTCTGGTGGAATCGGCTGCCCGCGCGCAAACGCGGCGACGGAGAGAGAAGCCAAAGTGGCAAACAGAAAGAAAAGGTTGCTTGCAGTGCGCATGTACCGACGGTAACCCCCCCCCCCCCCGAGGAAGTCAAGATGCCGAGGGCACGTCATTCCCCGAGGCCGCGGCGTAGCGCCTTGGTCTGGCCCCGCTGCTTCTTGGCCTTGATCCGGCGCTCCTTCGCCGCGCGGCTGGGGCGGGTCTTGCGGCGATGCCTGGGCCGGACGAGGGCCCGCCGCACGAGCTCCGCCAGCCGCTCCAGGACAATCGTCCGGTTGTCGCGCTGGCTGCGCGTATCCTCGGCGCGGATGTGCAGCTCATCCTCCTTCGTCAGCTTCGACGACCCCGCCAGCGATCTAAGTCGTGTCTGGCCGAACTCATCAAGCCCCTCGATCGCGGTCACCGCCACCCAAACCTCGACGGCGCTGGAGAGCTTGTTCACGCTCTGCCCCCCCGGCCCGCTGCTGCGGCTGGTCTGAAGGCGCACGGCCGACTCTGGCACGCGCACGCCTGGCGCGAGCCTCAGATAACCGCCCTCCTCGAACACCGTCCCGGACATGGGCCGAGTGTAGGGTGGAGCGCTTCAGTTGTAAGGGATCGGCAGCCACGAGCGCTTCGGCCCGAGCTCCTGCACATCCTCCAGCCCCGGGATCAGCAGGATCTCCTGCGGCCAGGCGCTCACATCCACCCGCCGCACGGCCACCGGCAGGCCCACCTCGCCGCCGATGATTTCGTACAGGATGTAATCGCTGTTGCGCGCCGCGGCGGTCGGGTCGTTGTAGATCTCGGCGCCGTCGGCCAGGCGCGACATGCCAGGGAAGGCCGCCAAGGCCTCGAGCAGCCTCTGGGCCTCGGGAAGATCCCGCAGGTGGACGAAAAACCGGCGCTGGTGCGGCATGACCACGAAGTACCGCACGCCGCGCGCCCCCGCCCAGTCGAGGAAGGCCGGATCCAGCGGGTCGAATACGTCGTGCGCCGGCACGTCGATCGCCGTGGTGTCGGTCAGGAAGATCAGGTTTCGCCGGACGCCGCGAACCTTGCGGTATCGCTCCTCCTCCTCGTCGGCGTAGCTCCACTTGACGCCGGAGCGGGTGACGCCGACCTCCCCGCCGCTGGCCGGCTGGTTCTGCCGGATATAGGCGGCGATCCGGTTCAGGCTCGGCTGCACACCTCCTTCATAGCGAGGGAAGTAGTCCAGCCGCGCCCAGACCTCCAGGCCATATCGCGAGAGGTTGTAGGCCAGGCAGACCGTCAACGGCACCGCCATGACCGCGTAGGGGAGCAGGCGCCAGTTGCGCGGACGGCGAGCCGATGTGGCCGCATCCGTGGCCTCTGCCCGGTTCAGGGCGCGGGAATGGCGCCGGTCGAGCCACCTTGATAGCCAGATCGTCCCAAGAATCGTCCCGCAGATCAGAAACGGCGCCACCGGACCGCTGTAACGGTCGATCGCGTGCGGCCAGGTCAGCACCAGCGGCAGCCAGGCCGCCAGTACGCCCAGCCAGATCCA
>JBGTBZ010000433.1:0-7000 GCA_041749155.1 Phycisphaerae bacterium | reverse complement strand
AGCAGCAGGTCGCTGCTGCCCGACCCCTGCAGCCCGGCCAGGCCCAGGACCTCCCCGCCGAGCACCTCCAGCGATATGTCCGCGACCGGCGGGTTCCGCCCCGTCTCGCTGCGGACGGTCAGCCCCCGGACGCGCAGCCGCGGGGCGGTCGAGACATCGCCGGCCGGCTCGTACGGGATCTGCTGGCTCATTTCCCGCCCAACCATCAGCCGGATCAGTTTGTCGCGCGGCATCTCGGCTGCCGGTGCGCTGCCGACCAGCCGGCCGTCGCGCAGCGCGCTGACACGGTCCGCCACGCGGTCGATCTCGTTAATCTTGTGAGAGATGTAAACCACGCCGCAGCCATCGGCCTTCAGGCGGCCAATCAGCGCGAATACCCGCTCCGCATCGTCGGCGGGCAGGGCGCTGGTCGGCTCATCCATCACGATGACGCGGGCCTCGAATGCCAGGGACTTGGCGATCTCCACCAGCTGCTGCCGCGCCAGCGGAAGCGCCCCCACGGGCATGTCCGAGTCGAGTTGCTCCAGCCCCACGCGTGCCAGGAGCCCGCGGGCCCGGCGATGTTGCGACCGGCCGGACACGAACCCCAGCGCCGACGTCGGCGGCTGGCCGAGCATCAGGTTGTCCGCCACGCTCATCGCGGGGATGAGCGAGAGCTCCTGGTGAATCACGGCGACGCCGAGCTGCGCTGCGTGCAGTGGCGAGCGCGGCCGCACCGCCTGGCCCGAGATCTGGATCCCTCCCTCGAAGCTCGTCACCACGCCGCCGAGGATGTTGATCAGCGTGCTCTTTCCGGCGCCGTTCTCGCCCGCGAGCACGTGGCATTCGCCCGCGCGGACATTGAAGTCGACGGCGCACAGGACGAGGTTGCTCCCGAAGCGCTTGCTGATCGAGCGCATCTCGACAAGCGGCGGCATCGGCGAATGAAGCGCGTTCATGAAGGTAGCTGCGCTGCTATGCAACGCAGACGCGGCTGCGTTTCACAGCACCCGTTACTCGCTTGCCGCCCCCGCAGGCGCGGCATTAGCGGCATCTGCCCCGTCGCGCGATCCTGCACGACGCGCGGTGTCCCCGGGCGCCGATTCGCCGGGGCTGCCCTGCGAATCCGTTCCTTTCACGCCCATCGTCCGCCGAATGAAGTTGATCGTCAGCTCGTTGTAGTGCCGCCCGCCCAGGCCGTGCCGGGCACCAGGATAGATCATCATCTGAAACGGCTTGCCTGCATCCTGCAGGGCCTTGGCGAAGCGGATCGTGTTCTGCGGGTGCACGTTGTCGTCCATCGCACCGTGCAGCAAAAGCAGCTCCCCGTGCAGGTTGCGCGCCGCCACCACGGCGGATCCGCGGTCGTAGCCCTGCGGGTTCTCCTGCGGAGTGCCCATGTAACGCTCGGTGTAGATCGAGTCGTAATCCCGCCAGTCCGTCACCGGCGCGCCGGAAATTCCCGCCGAGAACTTGTCCGTATGCGTCATCGCGTAGGCGGTGATGTATCCGCCGTAGCTATGGCCGGAAAGGCCGACGCGGCTGGTGTCGGCCCAAGCCTGCTCCTCAAGCCACTCAACCGCCTCGACCAGATCCTTGGTCTCCTGCACCCCAAGCTGCCGGAAGGCCGTCCAGGCGCTGTTGGGCCCCTTGCCGCTGGCGGGCCGCGGGTCCACGCGCATCACCACGATGCCTTCATTGGCCAGCATCTGGTCCCAGGTGCGTCCGCCGCCCCAGTTATCGCGAATGGTCGGGGCGTATGGACCGGCGTAGGTCGTGATCCACACCGGATACTTGCGCGTCGGATCGAAGTTTGCCGGTTTCACCAGCGACGCCTCCAGCAGGAAACCGTCCTCCGTTTCGATCTGGAACTGCGTGTCCTCGCCCCAGACGTACTCCTCGATCACGTAAACCGGGTTGGTATCCAGCGTGCGCAGGCGCTGACCGCCGATGTCGTACAGCGCCACCTTCGTCGGCGTCGCCCGGTCGGACCGGGAATCGATGAACCGCGTCGCCGACGGGTTCAGGATCGCCGAGTGCGAGCCCGGCCCCTGCGTGACACGCTCCATCGCCGAGCCGTCCAGCTTCGCCCGGTAGAGGTTCATGGCGATGAAGCTGTCCTTGGTGCCGTTGAAGTAGACCCAGCCGCCCTCCGCGTCCAGGTGCTCCATGCCGCGGAAGTCCCATTCGCCCTTCGTCACCTGGTTCTGCAGCTCGCCATCGGCGTCGAACCGGTACAGGTGCCGCCAGCCGTCGCGGTCGCTGACCAGCAGGAACGAGCCGTCCTCCAGCACCCACGGCCCGCCCTGCGGCTCGATCCACGCTTTCGTCTCGTCGCGCAGCAGCCGCCGCGGCGTGCCGCCGTCGACACTTACCGTGTTCAGGTCCATCCACGTCTGCACGCGGTTTTGTGCAAAGAAGTAGCAGACGCTCGAATCCGGCCACCAGCCCACCGCGCTGATCAGGAAGTCTTCCGGCTTGTATTGCTGCGTGTCGACCCACGCAATCTCGCCGCCGCCGACGGTGACAATGCCCAGCTTCACATGCGGATTGGGCGTGCCCGGCTTGGGATAGCGGGCCACTTCTACCTCAAGCGGCTCCTCCAGGTCGTTGACCAGCGTGTAGCTGTCCACCATCGACGAATCCGTCTGCAAAAAGGCGATGCGGGCCGAATCCGGGCTCCACCAGTATGCCTTCCAGCTACGGCCGAACAGCTCCTCGAAATAAATCCAGTCCGCTTTGCCGTTGCGCAGGATGTCGGTACCCCCCGTGGTAAGGGCTCGTTCCTCCTGCGTGTCGGTGTCTACGACATACAGGTCGTTGGCCCGTACGAAGCTGACGAATTTACCGTCCGGACTGAACTCGGAGAGCTCCTCCTGCTCACGCCCCTCCGTCAGCCGGGCCGCCGTCTCGGTTTCGACGTTGTACACGTACAGGTCGTTGTCGTGCGTGATCAGCGCCTTGGTCTGCTCTGCGTTGTAGCGATAGCGACCGCCCGCGATCGCGTTGGCGGCACGCTGATCGAACGATGGCAGCGCCACCAGCGCCCTAGACATGGCCGCCGTGTTGTCGTCGGTGTGCAGCTCGCTGCGCCCGGTTAGGGCATTGACCTTGAAGACCTGCCGCCCGCGGCTCTGCAGATAGTGGTCGTCGTCCACCCAGCGCATCCCGCCGATGGCCGACCCGTTGAAGTTCGGTCGGTTTCCGCCCCCGCCGCGGCCAACGCGCCCCCCGCCGCCCTCTCCGCCGTACAGCAGCTCGTAATTGATCAGCTTGCCCATTTCGCGCTCGTCCGGCAGCGGGCGAGCCTCCGCGGTCAGCAGGGGCGCTTCGTCGTCAATACGGAGGATCGGGAACGCCTGGCCCTGCTCCATCGCGGCATCCAGGAAGTTCCACGCCACCAGCCCATCCTCCGCCTCCGGCTCCAGGAGGTAGCTGGCCAGCGCCCCCAGCGGCTGGGCGGTGCGGACGATGGACGAGCCCGCCTCGAGCCGGCGCGACTCCTGGTTCGGCGTTGCCTCGACGCGGACCATCTGGTGCCCCTGGAAGGCCCGCTCGGCGCGATTGATCTCATCCACGGTATAGATCGTCGCATCCACTTCGATGTCCTCTCGAAGTTCCTCCACCGCGATGCCGTGCCGTTGGAGGTTCTCGACGACGCTCGCCAGCGCCGACGGGATGACGTAGGCGAATGGCCGCTCCACGCTGTGCGTCGCCTGCCACTTGTCGAGGATCTCGACCTCGTACTCGCGCGGCTCGCCCGCCGTCGGCCGGCGCTGGCCCTCGACCCGACGCTCTTCAAACCCCAGTGCCGTCCCCTTCTCCGGCAGCGCCACAGCCTCAGTGCGCAGGGCGATTTGGCCCCCCTCGCGAACCGCACGCTCGTCCGACTGCTGGATCAGCGTGCGGATCTCGTCCTTGTTCGCCCCCGCGTAGTTCAGGATCCCCCGCGCAAACTCCAGCGTCCCGCGGATACGCTCCTCGTAGCTGGCATAGCTGTACGATTCCGACAGGATGCTCAGCCGGTTGCGCAGGCCGATGTAGTTCGTCCCATACCGGGGCTCGGCGGGGAACGTCGTCCACTGCGTGTGTTCCTGGGCGAAATTGCCGTACAGGAACGTGTCGATGCCCGCCCGGTCCTTCATGCCTTCCTGCAGGCCGGGCATGAACTTGTCATACGAATAGTCGATGACCGCCGCGTCGCCGGCGGGAACCTTTGGGCCGGCATACGTGATCAGGAAGCGATGCAGCGAGCCGTTGGTCGTGTGCCCGTCCATCACGATGGCGGGGTCGTACTGGCGCATGAATCTGACAAGCGCGCGCGTTTCAGGCGCCTCGAGCTTCACGAAGTCGCGGTTCAGGTCCAGGTCCTGCGCGTTGTGGCGCTGGCCGGCGCCCTCTTCCGGGCCCGCCTGGCCGGGACGGCGCTCGGCGATCGGGCCGAACTGCTCGTTCCCATCCGCGTTGTAGATCGGCGCGATGGCGACCACCAGGTTCGCCAAAGCCGGGTGATCCGGCGTGGTCGCCAGCTCGCGCGCCAGCATGAGCAGGGCTTCCTTGGCATCGACCTCGCCCGCATGGATGTTGCCGAAGAGCAGCACCACGATCTTCCCCTGCTGCCGCGCTCGGGCGGCCTCCTCCGCCGTTTCCACCGGCGGATTCGCGAAGATGATCACCGGGATGTCGCGCCCCTCGTTGGTCTGCCCCATGCTGATCCGCCGCGCGTTCTCGGAGCGCTCGGCGATTCGGTCCAGCAGCTCAACCACCTGCGCATGCGTGCCGGTGGCCTTGAACCCCGACTTCTCCGCCACCGTCTTCAGTTCCGCCGGCGCTTGCGGGGGCCAGGCGGACTGCGGGCGGTCCTTGCGGGCCGCCTCCTGGGGGGCCAGGAAGCCGAGGCAGAGGATCAGGCACAGCAACAGGAACGCGGTCTTGGGGGGCATGGCGGGACCATCCTACAGGAATGGGGGGTGTTGCGCGAAACGCGCTACAATCGCGCACCGCGGCGGGCCCGACCCCCTTTGCCGGGCTCCAAATGCCGACTTTGGCCGCAAGATTCCTCGATTTTCACCGATTTCCTGGTGCGCTACCGTGCGCGCCGGCGCACCTGTGACCACCACCGCCCACACGCCCAACCCCGCCATACGCTCCGAGACCGGCGCGGCCCCCGTCTTCGAGGCCCGCCGCCTCTGCAAGACCTATGGCACCGGCGAGGTGCAGGTCCATGCCCTGCGCGAGGTGGACCTGGACCTCTTCGAGCACGAGTTCGTCGTCCTCCTGGGCCCCTCCGGCAGCGGAAAGAGCACGCTCCTCAACATTCTCGGCGGCCTGGACATCCCCACAACCGGCACCGTTCGCTTCCACGACCACAACCTGACCGCCGCCAGCGACGGCGAGCTGACCGCCTACCGCCGCGAGCACGTGGGCTTCGTCTTCCAGTTCTACAACCTGATCCCCAGCCTGACCGCGCGCGAGAACGTGCAGCTTGTCTCGGAGATCGCGAAAAACCCCATGAAGGCGGAGGAGGCGCTGGACCTGGTGGGCCTCACGCCGCGCATGAACCATTTCCCCGCCCAGCTTTCCGGCGGCGAGCAGCAGCGCGTTGCCATTGCCCGGGCGATCGTCAAGCAGCCGGACGTGCTGCTGTGCGACGAGCCGACCGGGGCCCTGGACGTTCACACCGGCATCCTCGTGCTCGAGGCGATCGAGCGCGTCAACCGCGAACTGGGCACCGCGACGGCGGTGATCACCCATAACGCCGTCATCGCCGACATGGCAGACCGCGTGCTTTCGATGAAGGATGGCCAGATCGTCGACATCCGCACGAACCCGACCAAGCGCGCCGCCAATGAGCTGGAGTGGTAGCCCCGAGCCAAGCCCGCCGTGATCGCAGCTTTAGACCGCAAGCTCCTGCGTGACCTGCTCCAGATGAAGGCGCAGATGCTGGCCATTGCCATGGTGATGGCCTGCGGCGTGGCGATCCTGGTGACGACGCTCAGCGCCCTGCGCTCGCTCCAGGCGACGATGGAGGGGTATTACGAGCGGCAGCGCTTCGCGGAGGTGTTCGCGCAGCTCACGCGCGCTCCCGAGACCATGCACCCGCGGATCGCCGAGATTCCCGGCGTGGCGCAGGTGCAGACGCGCATCAGCCGCGCGGTCACGCTTGATGTCGCGAACTTCGATGAGCCGGTCGTCGGGCGGCTCATCAGCGTCCGTGGCGAGCGCCCCACCGACCTGAACCTGCTTTACCTGCGCGGCGGGCGCTGGCTCGACCCGGATCGGCAGGATGAGGCCCTGGTCAGCGAGAGCTTCGCCAGCGCCCACGGCCTGGCCCCCGGCGACTCGATTCTGGCGGTCATCAACGGCAAGCTGGAGCGGCTGCGATTGGTCGGGACGGTACTTTCGCCGGAGTATGTGTGGACGATCCGCCCCGGCGACATCGTGCCGGATGACAAGCGCTACGGCGTGCTGTGGGTGGGCGAGCGGATGCTGGAGGCGGGCTTCGACATGGAGGGGGCGTTCAACGACCTCACGCTCACGCTGGAGCACGGCGCCAGCGAGCAGGACGTGATCGCCCGGCTGGATGCCCTGCTCGAGCCGTACGGCAGCGCCGGCGCTTTCGGGCGCGAGGATCACCCCTCGCACGAGTTCGTCGCCAACGAGATCGCGCAGCTCCAGGTGCAGGCTTTTGTTGCTCCCACCATCTTCCTGTCGGTAGCGGCGTTTCTACTGAACGTGGTCATCTCCCGGCTGATCGCCACGCAGCGCGAGCAGATCGCGACGCTCAAGGCGGTGGGCTACTCCAGGCTCTCCATCGGCCTGCACTACATGAAGCTCGTGCTGGTGATTGCCCTCGTGGGCTCGACGATCGGGATCTGCTTCGGCGCGATCCTTGGGCGGCTGGTGACCGAGCTCTATGCGCGATTCTTCCACTTCCCCGCGTTCAGCTTCCTGGTGGACGCACGCGCCGCCACGCTGGCGGTGACCCTGACGGGGCTCGCTGGCATGCTCGGGGCGGCGG
>JBGTBZ010000432.1:0-3205 GCA_041749155.1 Phycisphaerae bacterium | reverse complement strand
GGCATGCCGTTGACCTGGCCCTCGACTATGACCCGGCCGTCCGGCAGCGTCCCGTGCTGAGTGACCCGCTCGGCATGAATGACGCCGTCCGCAGGCCCGGAACCTCCGCCGGCGGACTCGTCGAGCAGCAGGTCCCAACCTCCCCCGGGCTGCGCGGGGCTCGCCACGTGCACGCCCGGCGCCAGGGTGATCACCTGCGCCCCCTCCCGCCCGCTGGCAACGATCAGGACAATCCCGGCGGCTACCAGGAGCAGGCCGATCACGACCAGCCTTACACGGAGTGAATGATTCATGACTGGATTTGTCCTTTACTGCGGCACGTGACGGCCGGGATGCGTCACCAGGCCGCCCCGCACTTTGTCGCTGGGAATCAGCTTCCCTGCGTTGATTCGTTCATCCGGATCGAAGGCCGCCTTGACGGCCGCGAACGCCCGCATCGTCGTGCCGTCGAACATGTAGGGCATCAGCCCCAGCTTCTCAACGCCCACGCCGTGCTCCCCCGTCAGCGTTCCGCCGATGTCGATGCAGAACTTCAGCATTTCCTCCGCCGCCTCCAGCACGCGGCCTACCTGCTCCATGTCGCGGTCGTCGTACAGGAAGACCGGGTGCACGTTGCCATCCCCGGCGTGGAAGACGTTGTTGATGACCAGGCCGTGCCGCCGGCCGATTTCGTCCACCTTCTTCAGGACCTCCGCCAGCCGGCTGCGGGGGACGCAGGCATCCTGCGTGCAATAGCTGGGGCTGATGCGGCCAATCGCGCCGAAAGCCCGCTTGCGGGCGGACCAGAGCTGGGCCTTGCGGTCCGGATCCGACGCCGTCTCCACCGTCGTGGCATGATTGTGGCGGTAGATCGCCACGATCTGCTCCATCTCCTCATCCAGCGTGACCGGCGGTCCGTCGATCTCACAAAGGATCATCGCCGCGGAGCCGGCTGGGATGCCCAGATGAAAAGCGTTCTCCACGACCTCGATCATCCGCCCGTCAAGCATTTCCATGGCGGCGGGGAGGTGCCCGGCTGCGATGACGCCGCTCACGGCATTGCAGGCATCCTCCTGCGACGGGAACGTGCCGACGATTGTCCTGAAGCTGGGCCGGCGGGGCACCAGCCGCACCCAGAGGCTCGTGATGATCCCCAGCGTCCCTTCGGAGCCACACAGCAGGGCCGGCAGGTCAAAGCCACCGGGCGCCAGGTAGCAGCCCTGGCTGGCGCCAAGCGTCACGATTTCACCTTGCGAGGTCACCAGTTCCATCCCCAGGACATGGCTGCTGGTCACGAAGTCCCGAAGCACGTGGATCCCGCCGGCATTCGTGGCTGCGTTGCCGCCGATAGTGCTGGCGCGCTGGCTGGAGGGGTCGGGGGCGAAGTGGTACCGCTCGCCGCCCGGAAGGCGTCCCACGGCATCCGACAGCTCGGTGTTACGCACGCCAGCCTCGACGTGGGCCACGCGGTTCTCGAGATCGACTGTGAGAATACGGCTCATCCGCGCCGTCGAAACGATCACGCCCGGGTGTCGACCGTTGTCGAACGCCACACAACCCCCTGTCAGCCCCGTCCCGCTGCCGCGGGGAACGATCGGCACATCGTGCTCCGCCAGCACCCGGACCACCTCCCGAACCTGCTGCGCGTTGTCGCAGAAGAGCACAGCACCCGGACGGCTGCGGGCGAGAGTGAACCCATCGGTCTCGAATACCGCCAGCTGCGCAGGATCGCTCAGGACTGCGCCTGGCGGCAGCACGTCCGCGAGCCGCAGCAGCAGCCCGTTGGGCAGCCTCGCCCTGCGGGCGGTTGTCGCTGCAGACGGAGGTGAGAGGGCAGGCGCGCTCATCTTCTTGCCTGATTCTACGATGCCAGCAGGGTCCGATGCGTGGTTGTGAAGGCCATGGTGATCCGGCACAATATACGGCCCTACCCTTAAGGCTCACCAACCCCCAGGAGCAGTTGAAATGGCCGACGAGACCGAGACCCCCCAGCCCGCCCCCGACCAGCCGCGTGGCACGCAGGTGATCATCGACGAGCGCGATCTTCAGATGGTCTACACCAACGCCTACCGCATTCATGCTGCCGATGACGTGGTCGTGGACTTCGGCTACAACATGCCCAACCCGAACCCAACGCAGCAGGGCACGCCGCAGGTGCTGTACAAGGGGACGCACCGGGTGATCATGAGCTACGCCAATGCCAAGCGCCTGGCCGGCTCCCTGGGCCAGCTGATCCGCCGCTTCGAGCAGCAGTTCGGTGAGATCAAGCTCCCTGCGCCGCCCCAGCAGGGCGGCGGGCAGGCCAACTAGCCTTGCAATCCGCAGCGTGCTTGCCGGGCGCTAGTCCGCAGGTTGCGACGCGCGAAACGGGGGTTAGCAGACGCCAATCGCACGATTAGCCTACGGGCATGTCGCGCATTGCGTCCGGCGAACTGTTCCAGATCTCACGCCTGCGATCCGTCTGGAACGTTCTCGTGGGCGTTTTTCGGTATCTCATGCGCCACGGCTGGGTGCCACTTGCTGCACTCATGCTGGCCGTCGTAGGGCTCCTCGGATTCGTCGCACTCGCGGAGGAAGTACGGGGGGGCGAGACGGGCAAGTTTGATGACCCCGTTTTCGGCGTAATCGCACGCTTCTACACCAGGCTGGGCCCCTTCTGGCAGGAAGTCGGCCGCGATCTCACCGCCCTTGGCGGGACAACCGTCATCACCCTGATGGTCAGCTTCACGGCCCTCTTCCTGCTGCTCCGGCGTCAATGGCGCAGCACCGCGTTCCTGGTGGTCGCGGTCCTGGGCGGGCTCATCATCAGCCTTCTGCTGAAGCACTTTTTTGACCGCGCCCGCCCCGATCTCTTCGAGCATCACAGCAACACCATGACCCCGGGTTTCCCCAGTGGCCATTCCGCCAACTCCGCGGTGGCTTACCTCGCGGTGGCGATCCTGTTGACCAAGCTCGTGGAGTCGGTGCGGATGAAGGCGTACATCCTGGGCGTCGGCCTGCTCATACCGCTGCTCGTGGGCTTGAGCCGCATCGCGCTGGCGGTGCACTGGCCCACCGACGTGCTCGCCGGCTGGCTCATCGGACTCGCCTGGGGTCTCTTCGTCTACGCCGCCGCCACCTACCTGCAGCAGCATGGCAAGCTCGAGCAGGAGGGGGAGATGGCCGAGGAGCAGGTGTAATCAGGCCGTCGCGGCCACTGGCGCCGCAGCCGTTCGTGACACGCCCG
>JBGTBZ010000431.1:0-3368 GCA_041749155.1 Phycisphaerae bacterium | reverse complement strand
GGGGCCGCTGCACCCCTCGCATGCCGTGCCGGTGGATAAGAAACTGCACGCGGACTGGCTCAAAGGCCTGTTCGCCCGGGGCGGACCGCGCGTTTACACGGGCGCGGAGCTTCCGAAGATCGGCATGCCCGTCGGCGGCATCGCCACAGGCCAGCTCTACCTCGGCGGTGACGGCCGGCTGCTGCACTGGGACATCTTCAACCGCCATGACAACACGGGCCCCGGCGTCCGCGGTTATCTCCAGCAGGAGCTGGCGCAGCCGGTGGAGCAGGGATTTGCGATCCGCGTGAATGCCGGCGGCGAGCCGGTCGTGCGGCGGCTGGATGCATCGGGCTTCAGCGACGTGCGGTTCGTCGGCGAGTACCCGCTCGGCACGGTCGAGTATCGGGATCCCGAGGCGCCCGTCGAGGTGAGGCTGACGGCATTTTCCCCGTTCATTCCGCTGGACGCCCAGGATTCCGCACTGCCGATGACGGTGATGCGCTTCGCAGTGAAGAACACCTCTGACCGCGAGGTCGAGGCAAGCCTCGCCGGCTGGCTGGCAAACGCCGTCTGCGCCCAGGAGCCGCCGGCAGGCCAGTGGCGGAGCGAGGTGATGCGCGGCGAAGGGCTGGCCTTCGTGCAGATGGGATTCGATCCAGCGCCGGTCGAGCCTCCGCCGGGCGATCCCCGCCCCGCCGTGGTTTTCGCCGATTTCGAGGGCGAGGATTACGGCAACTGGACGGCACAAGGCTCCGCCGTCGGCCGCGGGCCGGTTCGCGGCAACCTTCAGGGGCAGCAGACGGTCTCCGGTTTCGAGGGCCAGGGCCTTGTCAACACCTTCCTCGGCGGGGATGAGCCCACGGGCAAGCTCACGAGCCCCGCGTTCAGGATCGAGCGGCGCTACATCAACTTCATGGTCGGAGGGGGCGAGGATGTGCAGCGCCTGGGTCTGCGCCTCGTGGTGGATGGCGAAACCGTCCGCAGCGCCGCCGGGCGCAACCGCGAGGCACTGACGTGGACGACATGGCGGGTGGACGATCTCGAGGGGCGTAATGCGCGCCTGGAGATCGTTGACGAGGCCAGCGGCCCGTGGGGGCACATCAACATCGACCAGATCGAGTTCTCCGACGAGCCGCGCGTCGGGCCGGTGGAGGCGCGACTGCGCGGGGATTTCGGCACCATGGGCCTGGGCGTGATCGGTGATGACGAGGGACTGCTCTTCTCTGCCGTCCTGCCCGACGGAGATCGGCCGGCGGTGCTGTTTGGCGACGAGCCATCGCTCCTGCACAACAACGCGGTGAAAGCGGACCTTGCCGCCGACGGCGAGCCGGGTGGCCATGGCGCCATCGGCCGCGTCATCACGATTCGGCCGGGCGAGTCGCGGGAGGTCACGTTCGTGCTCGCCTGGAACTTCCCCAACCTTGCCCCCGGCGGGCGTCATTACGCCAACCGCTTCGACAGCGCCCGCGTTGTCGCCGGTTACGTCGCCGAGAACCTCGAGCGCCTGGAGCGCGACACCCGCCTCTGGCACGACACGTACTACGACTCCACGCTGCCGCACTGGCTGCTGGACCGGCTGCACATGCCGATCTCGATCCTCGCCTCCAGCACCTGCCAGTGGTGGAAGAACGGGCGCTTCTGGGCGTGGGAGGGCGTGGGGTGCTGCGCGGGAACCTGCACGCACGTCTGGAACTACGAGCAGGCGATGGCCCGCCTCTTCCCGCAGCTCGAGCAATCCGTGCGCGCCATGCAGGACTTCGGCGCCGGCTTCCAGCCCGAGAGCGGCCTGGTTGGCTTCCGCGGCGAGTCGTACGTGGCCTACGCCGCCGACGGGCAGGCGGGGACGATTCTCAAGGCCTATCGCGAGCACCTGGTTTCGCCGGATGACGCGTTCCTGAAGGAGCACTGGCCGAGCATCCGCAAGGCGCTGGAGTTCCTCTTCGCGCACGACGCGAACCTCGACGGCATCATCGAGAACCAGCAGCACAACACTTACGACATCGAGTTTTACGGGCCAAACACCTTCGTCGGAGCGCTATACCTGGCCGCCCTGCTCGCCGCCGCGCGCATGGCGGAGGCGGTAGGCGAGGCGGACCTGGCGGCCTCGTGCAAGCAGGCGTTTGGGCGCGGGTCGGAGTACTCGATGCGCAACTTGTTCAACGGCGAGTACTTCATCCAGCGCGTGGACGGGCGGCAGCATCCGCACTTCCAGTACGGCGACGGCTGCCTGGCCGACCAGCTATTCGGGCAGAACTGGGCGCACCAGCTTGGCCTGGGCCATCTTTACCCCGCCGACGCGGTGAAGAAGGCGATGGCCTCTATCTGGCGCTACAACTGGGCGCCGGACGTGGCGCCGCAGAACAAGCTGCATCCGCCCGAGCGCGTGTTCGCGGCGCCGGGCGAGGCGGGCCTCTTCATCTGCACCTGGCCGCGCTCCGAGCACCCCGGCGAGCGCGGCGTGCGCTACCGCGACGAGGTGTGGACGGGGATTGAGTACGAAGTGGCCGCCGGCCTGATCTACGAGGGGCTCGTGGAGGAGGGCCTGGCGATGGTGAAGGCGGTGGACGAGCGCTACGACGCGAAGAAGCGCAACCCCTGGAATGAGATCGAGTGCGGCGATCATTACGCCCGCGCCATGGCGAGCTGGGGCGTCCTGCTGGCGCTGTCCGGCTTCGAATACGACGGCCCCGCCGGGCGCCTGGCGATGAGCCCGCGGATCACCCCCGATGATTTCCGCTGCGGCTTCACGGCGGCGGAGGGTTGGGGGACGATCTCGCAGAAACGTGCTGGTGGAGAGCAGGAGAACACTGTGACCATGCGCTGGGGGCGCCTGCGCATCAGCGAGGTGGGCATCGCACACATCGAGGGCTTCGCTGGCGCGGAGGTGACGCACAACGACGCCCCCGTGGGCGTCGCGGCTGCTGAAGTGCACAGCGATCGGCGCGTGAACATTCGTTTCGGAGAGCCGATCGAGCTCGGGCCGGGGGACGAGCTGCGGGTTCGGGTGCCGCGGAGTTGAGTCGAAGGGCGTTTCCACACCCTCCCGTCGGCGGTGCGCCGGCGGAGCGCTTTTTGCGCACCAAGCCGGAGAAATGCCCGTTTCCGGCCCGGAAGTGGGCATCGAAGCGAATTTTCTTTCGACTTTGACCTGGCCTCCTGCCGATACTATATTCGCATAGACGAATATGCCTACCGCCTTGAAGGACAAGTCGCTCAAGCTCTACCGGGCCTTCGCAGATCCGACGCGCCTTCGCGTGCTCTGCCTCCTCCGCGACGCCGCCGCCGAGGCCCCCGGCGGGAACAGCGAGATCTGCGTCTGCGACCTCGTCAGCATCCTGGGCGTGCCGCAGCCGACCGCATCGCGCCACCTGGCGTACCTGCGCAAG
>JBGTBZ010000430.1:0-7176 GCA_041749155.1 Phycisphaerae bacterium | reverse complement strand
CGCACCAGGTCCTGGGCGCCCTTGCGGGCGATCGCCTCAGCAATAGCCGCCCCGCGTCGGCGGCCTACGAACACCACCTTGAACGGCCGCGACGTGCGCCGGCGCAGCTCGAGCGCCGCGTCGATCAGCAGATCGTGATTCTTGTGCCGCCAGTCCACGCCCACGAAAAGAAAGAACGGGGTCTGGCCGAACTCGGCATCGACCTGCCGCAGCTCCTCCTGGCAGTCGGTCTCAACCATGACCTCGCAGGGAGCGCCGGCAAAGACACCGATGCGATGCCTCAACGCCGGGTAAGCCTGGCCCAGGTCGCGTGCGCTGGCCTCGGAAGGGCAGATCACCCGGGCGCAGCCGGTCAGCGTGCGCTCCGCCTGCCGCCGTACGAGCAATTCCAGCCGGCTGAAACACTCGGGGTGCTGCCGGTGAATCATGTCATGGCTGATGGCCATGACCCGCCCGAGCCGCGGTACCGGGACAAAACAGTGCGGCCAAAGCCAGGCGTCCATCTCCCGGAAGAGCGACGGCCGGACACCAGTGGCGGCGCCCAGCAACGGAAGTGCGGTCCAGGTATTGCCCAGCAGATGTGCCGTGCCCGGAAGCTTCAGCAGCGCCTGGGTCGCGATCCTGCGGAAAGCGGGCCTCTCGAGCAGCCGGACGTTCTCCGGCAGCGCCCCCGCCGAGGACTGGCGCGGCGGCGTCAGGTACAGAAACTCATGTCGCGAGTGGCGGGCGTGCGTCATCAGCCCGTCGATGAGGCTGAAGATGCCGCCGGTGCGCGGGCTCAGGTTCAGACCAAATACGCCGATTCGAGCCATAGTCGTGCCTCATCCCGCGGCGGACGCAACGGGGCGAGCTTCGGGCTCGCCTTCGTCGTCGAGCAGCTCTGGCAGTCGTGCAAAGTGCCACAGGGCGGCCAGCCCCGTTCCATAGATCGTCCAGAACCAGATGCCGCCCATGGGACCCTCGAGGAACACGTCGAAGCTGGCATTGACCATGAAGGCGGCCCAGTAGCACATGAGCAGGAGGAACAGGCCCGCCCAGCGTCGCTGACCCGCTGAATGGGCCCGGTAATAGCTGATCAGGATCGATACGAGCCAGCTTCCCTGGACCACGATCCAGAGGGTGAGCCCCGGGACGCCTGCCCGTGCCAGCACGGTCAGGTGCCCGTTGTGCGGGCTGCGGAGCCGGCCCTCTTCCGTATCCACCTGATAACCGTCGTCGTCGGCCAGGTTCACGCCGAACCCCTTGCCGGCCCAGAAGTAGGGGCCAAAGGCCGTGTACTGCACGATGTCTCCCCACCATTGCAGTCGCCATTCCTTGGTGCCATCGAGGTTGGCGGTCTCCGAGGAGCCGGCGATGCTCTGGAAATTCGCCGCCATCTGGGAGAAGGAGACCGTGCGTGAGTTACCCGGCACGGAGATCTCGACGTTGGTGGCGGCCATCAGGCAGATCAGCAGCACCACCATCAGCGCCATGCGCCAGATGACGGTCGTGGCCGGGCGCAGCATCAGGCAGATGAGCAACACCGCCAGAAACGAAAGCATTCCACCACGGTTGAAGACGCCGATGGTCAGGACGTTCACGAGCAGGAGCAGCAGCCACACCCCGCCGGCGCGACCGAGACCGGCCACCCACAGGGCCAGGATTCCGGCGAGATGGACCTGCACGTCCCCGGACTTGGCATGAAGCAGGGGGATGTTCGAGCCCGGCACGCGCGGGATCGCATCGGGCGCGAACTGCGTCACGCCCCAGATGACTGGGATGAGAAGCAGGAAGATCGCCGCGAATCGCTGGTAGCGCTCCACGAGCTCCACCAGCCATGCGGGCCGGAGGCTCAGGAACGCGAAGACCAGCAGGGCGAAAGACGCGTAGCCCCAGACAACCGCATCACGCAGGGCTTCAGCCCCATAACGTGGCACGTAGGGCAGCGTGCACACCGCTCCCCATGCCATGAAGGCCATCAGGGCCAATGAATGAAAGCTCGCAAACAACGGTCGCACCGCCGGCACCAGCAGCAACGCCCCGATGCCCAGCAGTAGCGTCAGTTCCCCGACGAAGAGCGGGGCGACGCCGAGGTAGGCCCAGCCTCGACCCAGCAACGCATAGCCGAGCAACAGCAGGCACAGCAGCCAGATCCAGGCCCCCGCCGCCTGAACGCAGGCTTCACGGCCGGGGGACAGGCGGGCGCCACCGGAGATCGGTGCGGGGTAGGTCAGGGATTGGGTCGAGTCACGGAACATCAGAGGCGTTTACTCACAGGTCTGCGCCCAGCCGCAGCGCCAGCTCGCCGTACCAGTGGACCGCTGCATCCTCGTCGCCAAAGCCCTCGCTGAACCGGCGGAGCAGGTAGTGCAGGAGGTAAGCCAGTTGCAGACTGATCACCGCGTGCCCCGGCAGTCCGGCCTCCTCCCGCCCCAGATCAGCCAGGCGCTGGGCTGCCTCGTCGACCGTCCAGCCGTGCATGAGGTAGCCAACGGACAGCATGTAATGGACCCGATCGATCAATGGCGGCCCTTCCAGCGAGGCGTTTTCCCAGTCGAACGCACGAAATTCGCCGCCGCAGCGTCGCAGGTTCCAGGGGGCAAAATCGCCGTGAATGATGAACGTCGGAGCGACGAGCCCTTCCATCCGCTCGCGGAGCCGGTTCAGTATCGAATTCAATGGCGGACGCGCCGCCAGGAGGGCTCGGTCGTTCAGCAGGGCCGAGAACCATTCGGTCCGGGCAGCAGGCTTGTGTTCGCCGGTGGCAAGGCGGTTCAGGAAGTGCTGATGGGCCGGCGCGAACGCCTCGCCCGGCGTTTGGCCCTGGACGACGCCAGTGACTTCGGCAAACGTGCCCGCCATGGGCCCGCCAAAGAGCAGTCGTGGAGCGCAGTCGGCGGCGGGCGTGCCGGCGATTGCGCGGAGCACGCGCACGGAGTTTTCAAGGCCCAGGCGCGCCTGGTCTGAGGGCCCCGGAAGCTTGGCGAATGCCAGGAGATTACCGCCTGGGTCGAGTAACCCCAGCGTCACCTTGCGGTTGCGCGCCGGCGGGGGGCTGCCGGAGGAGATCGCGGGTATGACAGGCTGTCCGACGACCTCTCGGAGTGACTCGATCAACTCTCCTGGCTCGCGCAGGGCGATGGTCACCCTGTCGCGGTACCAGCCGGGAAGCCCCAGGCGGGCCGCCGCTCGGGCGGCGCGGGCTTTGATGCGGGCCGTCCGGCGCAGGGGGCCGTAAATCGCGAATGCCCCGGCCGCGAGGCGGTTGGAGTCCAGAGGGATGAACATCCGCGGGTCGTGCATTCCCGGGACGACGGCGAACTCGCGGACATGCGGGTAGCTGACGGCCAGGCGCTGGCGGGCGCTGGTCGAGGGGTTGAGGACGACGCAGCCGTAAGCGTCGCTGGCCAGGTGCGAATCTGCCTCTCCAATCTGGACAACGTCGCCGCGCGGAGCGGCCGCGCCGATGAGGTCCGCGGCCCACTGCGGCGGCTTACCGGGCCCACAGGACTCGAGGCGGTATTCTCGTGGCAGGAGACATGCCCAGGCCGAGGCCCGGAACATGGTTCGCCAGTCACCCGCGCCCGCAGCTCGACTGGATAACCCGTGACGACGCTCGCCGTCCTGGGAGGCGGCGTGCGTGCGTGGCGGAATGGTGGCGGCGATGCTCAAAGGCGGACACGACCAGGACTTACGAAACCGAAAACCGCCTCCGGCGGAGCCGGTCGACCAGGATCTGGCGCGCGACGATGAAGATGAACTTTGGATTCCCGATGACGTACCTCCGCCAGAGCCGGCGGGGGTCCTGGGTCAGGCGGAAGAGCCATTCCAGGCCGAGGCGCTGCATCCATGGTGGCGCCTGGCGGACGCGTCCGGTATGGAAGTCAAAGGCGGCTCCGACGGCCAGGAGCACCGGGGCATCGAGCCGGGGGCGGAACTTGGCGACCCAGTAATCCTGCTTGGGGGCCCCGAGGCCGACCCAGACGATGTCCGCCTCCGAGCCATTGATCGTGTCGGCGACGGTCCGCTCCTCGTCGGCGGTCAGGGGGCGGAAGGGGGGTGTGTAGGTGCCGGCGATCAACAGCCCCGGGAAGCGCTCTTGAAGCCGCTCGGCCAGGGCCTCGGCCACGGCCTCTGCCCCGCCGTACAGGAAGTGGCGATAGCCATGCCGGACGCCGCGCTGGCAGACGGCGAGCATGACATCCGGACCGTAGACGCGTTCGACCTTCTGCCCTGCGAGCCGGCCCAGCCAGACGAGGGGCATGCCATCGGGGGTTGACATGCCCGAGCTGTTGATGACGGTGGCGAGTTCCGGCGCATCATGACACTCGATCACCGTGTGGGCGGTGCAGATGTTCACGTAATGCCGCTCGCGTCGCGCCACCCAGTGGTCGATCGTCTCGAGCGCATCCTCGAACCTCAGGGCGCTGATGTTGACATCGGCCACCCGGTAGCGCGGCGCAGTCGTGGACCGGCCCAGTTGTTTCAATGCAGTGGAAGGGGCACTCATTTAGCTCGCACCTCGCCGGAAGATCACCGCGGGAATCGTCAGTAGAAGGAGTCGAAGGTCTCCCAGGAAGCTGCGCGTTCGGATGTACAGGATGTCCATGCGCATCCAGTCGGCGAAGCTGACGCGTGACCGCCCCTTGACCTGCCAGATGCAGGTCATTCCCGGCGCCACCTCCAGGCGCCTTGAATGCCAGAGCTCGCAGGCGCAGGCCTCCTCCAGCGGGAGAGGTCGTGGACCGACCAGCGACATGTCACCCTTCAGCACGTTCCAGAGCTGTGGCAGTTCATCGAGGCTGGTCTTGCGCAGAAAGCCCCCCAGCTTCGTTACCCGTGGATCGTGCTTTAGCTTGAAGGCAGGCCCATCCTGCTCGCTGAACTGCCGGAGCTCCGCCTTCAGGGCCTCGGCGTCGGTCCGCATCGTGCGGAACTTGTAGAGCACAAATGGCCGCCCATCAGCGCCGGCCCGCACCTGACTGAAGATCACCGGACCGCGAGAGCTCAGCCGCACGGCAAACGCCAGCCCCAGCATCAGCGGCGACAACAGGAGCAGGGCGATGCCCGCCCCAACCACGTCTGTTGCCCGCTTCCATAGCGGCAACGGCCGGCAAAGGTCGAGCTCCGGTGGCAGGCGGCTGGACTCGTATTGACTGGCCAGACGCAGTCGCGTGGCTCTCCGGTTCTGGAGAAGGTCGCCCAGCCTGACGGGTCTGGTCTCGGCGGCTTCCCGAGGGTCCAGATGGTGACCGTTTCGGCTCCCGCTGGCTCCGTTTCCCTTGTGACCGTTGCCCGGCCGGCGGCCGTCGCTGTCCGGTGGACGTAGCGTGGGCGGTTCCGAGTCATCATGGTCGCCGGACTCTGTGATCGAAGTGAGCTGGTGCCATGGATAGGTGTAGACGCCCACCTTCACGAAGGCGGCGTTGACCCCCAGCGACGCGACCATCGCCTCGGCAAACTGGTAGGCCCCGGGTTGGCGGGTGGCGATCAGCAGGGCGCAGACGTGTTCCCCGTGAACCTCGACCTCATCGGACAGCCGCGCCCGCTGCCGCACGCCCCGGACCAGCCAGGCCGGCGGCGGGCCAGACTCCAGGGAGCAGCGGAACAGGACCAGCGAGAACTCCTGGCCAGTCCGGTCGGTTCGCGCCTTCTCACGCGCGATCAACTGGTGGAGCCGAGCCGGTGCGGCGGCACGCTCATGCCCGGATGCGTCGGCTCCCGGGTCGGGGTCGGTCTGTGATCGGCCATTCCTGCGAAGCAATGCTGTTCCTTTCAACGGCGGCGACACTGCCCGCCGTGTCCTGCGTTCGTGCGTGCTCACTCGCCGCCCACCGGCGCGGTGGAGGATGCGATGACCTCCAGGACCCCGGAGTCCTCCGGGCTTCGCCGCGCCGGGGAGCGCCAAATCAGGCTCTGCTCAAGCGTCTTGCCGGCGACGTTTCCGGGCACGTGTGGTCCGCCGGGGAGCCGGTAGGGAGTGACCTCAAGCTGATAGGTACCACACGTCAGCCCCGCAGGCGGTGGGTTGGGTCCTGATGGGCATTGCCCGAACACATAACCGGGTGTGGCGTTGGCGACGTGCTCCCATGCCTGGGCCCCCTCTGGGGTGTAGAGCTGGAACAGGATGCTCCCGGTGCCGGCGCCGGCGTCGGCCCGCACCGTCCAGGCGGGAATCCGAAACAGTGCCGCCTGCTTTGACAGCAAGTCCGCCAGGGGCCAGTCCTTCAGGTCAGCCAGGTGCAACGCCGCGACACTGGGCGCCTGCGACTCGACCGGCAGCGGCGTGCCACTCAAGGCGGGACGGGCGCGATAATGGTGGTCAGTCGCGTACACCTCGCCCTTGGCCCGGTCACCATTCACGAGCACGCCGACCAGGCGGGCCCCGACGTTCGTCAACGCATTGCACGTGGACTCGCTCCCGGCACGGGTGGAGTGGCTCAGGCGAATCACGAGCACCGTGCCTTCGCACCGCGAGCCCAGGATCAGCGCATCGGCAATGCCCGCCGCGGGCGGGGCGTCAACGATAATTCGGTCATACCACTGCCCTAGTTCCCGCAGCAGGGCGGCGAAGACCGGGCTGCCCAGCATCTCCGCCGGATTGGGCAAAAGCGGCCCGCGGGGCAACAGGTCAAGGCCCTCGCAGGCGGTTCGCTGAATCGCATCCGCCACCGCCATTCGACCAGTCAGGACGCTGCTCAGGCCGATGTCCCCGTCGCAGCCGAAGATGATGTGCTGCCGTCCGCCGCGCAGGTCGGCGTCCATGATCAGGGTTCGCTCGCCTCCCTGGGCAAGCGTTATGGCCAGGTTGCTCGCGACCGTGGACTTGCCCTCGCCCCGGGACGCGGAAGTCACCAGCAGCGTTCTCTGGCGGCGAGCCTGACCCACGTCGAGTGTGGTCCGGGCGATGCGGAAGGCCTCCGCCGCCTCTGAATCGGGGCTGAGAATGGCGATCGTCCCCCGCTGGGCGATCGTGTGACCCTCGATGTTGGGGACGCCACAGACCAGCGGAAGCCGCAGCGACGACATCACATCACCCACCGAGCGCATCCGGCGGTCGCCGAGGTTCCTCACCAGTGCCCCGCCACTGCCCAGCATCAGCCCGACCCCGACGGCGGCCGCCAGGACCGCCGCCTTCTGCGGGCTGGACGGCTCACGTCCCGACCTCGCCGGATCGACGATGGTGGCGCCGAGCGA
>JBGTBZ010000429.1:0-1782 GCA_041749155.1 Phycisphaerae bacterium | reverse complement strand
GTCCGCGAGCCGTGGATGCCCGCCCGCGACCCGACCCGACGCCGCCAGGGGATCGAGTACGAGGCCGACTTCGGCCCCGCCGCCGCACGCGAGCGCGGCGCCTGGCGGCCGGGGCGCTTTCTTGAGCGCCGTCACAGCCGCCTGACGCTGCACGTGAAGTCGATCTACCCACAGCGCCTCGCCCAGCTCACGCCGCAGGACGCCATCGCCGAGGGCATGAGCCCCATGCTCCTGGAAGACGACCCCGCCGCGGCGATCGACGCCTTTCGCAAGCTCTGGGACGAGGTTTATTCGGCGACGGAGTTTGCATGGGATGAAAATCCGTGGGTCTGGGTGATCCGCTTCAAGGCGGTAACACCGGATGAGAAGGTGTGGTAGGCCAATGGAAGGCCCCTGCCGCGGGCCATACGGTCTTCCATGCCGACCGACCGCTCGCGCGCCTTGAACGCCGTCTAGAAGACCCGGTATACCACTTGAAGGAGTCCTGAGATGCTTGCGACGATCGTCATTCTCATTGCGGGAGTGGTCAGCGGGATGCCGCCGAGGATGCCTGGCCAAGACAATGGCCTACTGATCAGGTGCTATACAACTTCTCAGCAACTTAGTGGCGTCCAGGCCACCAGCTATTGGGTGGTTTCTGTCCACAATAGCTTGGACGAGGATCTTACGGTGCTTTATACTCCAGAAGCGCCTGCACTTGTTTTTTCCGACGAGCGAGTAGCCGCTGGTTGGCCGCGCCTCCGCGAGACACCGCCCATGGTTGCACGGGAGCCGGATGCCTCGACTGCCAGACTCACGCTCTACTTTGAGATGCTTCCCCCGGAAAACGCTGCCTTCCGCGATGGGGGGCCGCGCCGTGGTGAATACGTCACAGTCCCGCGCAACTCGACCGCGTTCTTCGCCTATGAGATTCCACCTCGTAACGCGTCGCGGTGGGACTTCAATGCGTACGCGCGCCTGACCTTCGGCGAGCTGGCAGTCGAGTCGAACAGGATCCCGGTTACCGTCGGTACCGATGATGTCGAGTAGGGCCGGCCGCCGTGGCGGGGTCGCTCGACCACGGCATACAATTTCCCATGCCCTCTGACCGCTCGCGCGCCTTGAACGCCGTCCCGCCGGGTGACGCCGACGACGACTTCTACGACAGCCAGACGGCGGCGGTGATCCCGGCGAACTTCGACAACTCACGGATCGAGGCCGCGGTGCGCGAGATCCTGGTCGCCGTCGGGGAGGATCCCGACCGGGAGGGCCTGCGCAACACGCCCAGGCGGGTCGCCCGGGCCTATTCGGAGCTGTTCGCCGGGCTGCACGACGACCCGCGGCGGCACCTCAAGACGGTTTTCACCGCCGACTACGACGAGATCGTTTTGCTGCGCGACATCCCGTTCGCGAGCCTGTGCGAGCATCACCTGCTGCCGTTCGTGGGCCGAGCGCATATCGCGTACCTGCCCAAGGGGCGGGTCGTGGGCCTCTCGAAGCTGGCCCGGCTGGTGGAGGGCTACGCCCGCCGGCCGCAGATCCAGGAGCAGATGACCAAGCAGATCTGCGAGGCCCTGATGGAGGAGCTGGAGCCCAAGGGCGCCGCCGTCGTCATCGAGGCGACGCATAGCTGCATGACCATCCGCGGCGTGAAAAAGACGGGCTCGACGATGATCACAAGCTGCCTGCTGGGCGGCTGCCGCAGCGACGCGCGGACGCGTGCCGAAGTGCTCTCGCTCATGGCTCCGCGGCCACAGCCGTAGCCAGCCGATTACCCCGCCGCGACGGCCGGGGGCTTGCCCT
>JBGTBZ010000428.1:0-10905 GCA_041749155.1 Phycisphaerae bacterium | reverse complement strand
CCGGCGCCGCGGTGGGGTCGAAAGCGCCCGCGGTCAGCCCGTGCATCCACTGAGCGTGCTGGAGGACCTGGATCATCTCGGGCGAGACCTCCATCGCACCGGCGCCCGCGGCAGCGCCAAGGCGGCTTATCTCGCTGTCTGCTACATAGTCGTTCATGAGCCGATCGATGAGCGCGACCTTCGCAAAGGCAGCCCTGGCAGCGGCTTGCGCCTGTTCAGGCGAGTCGGCCCAGACGGTGATCTCCACCGGCATGGCCATGTGGAACTGGCGAAACGTGTGCGGCTGTAACACCTGGTTTGGCGCTTCGGCGGTCTGCGTGGAGGCTGGAGCGTGCGTTGACCCGGCGGTTGGGCCCGCGATAGCCTTGGCTTGGCCGGTTTGACCTGTGGCGCAGCAGCCGTACAGCACCGCCGCCGACGTGGCGGACAGGAGCGCCGCTAAACCCTTGCTGGGGCTGAAGTTGTTCACGATGAAATCGATCACCCGTATCAGTGCCGGATTGCTCAGCCTTACCCTTGCTGTCGCCCCCTTCCACGATAGCGCAACGGCAGTCGTGCAGTCCCAGCAGCAGCGGGACGCCCCGTCGCCGGCGAAGGTGGCCGAGCCGCCGCAGGATGCGCCGGTTGCCGGCGTGGCGGGCGAGATGAAGGGGTTCACGGAGACTATTCCGGAGTCGTTGGTGGAGTTCGAGATGGTTCCGGTTCCCGAGGGCGAGGGGATGAAGCCTTTCTACATGGGCAAGCACGAGGTGACGTGGGACGAGTTTGCCCATTGGGCTTACGTCCGCGACGTCGAGAAGGAGATCGAGCGGATTCGCGCCCGGGCGCGCAAGCTTCGACCGAGTCCCCCCTACGACGAGGTGGACCGAGGCTTCGGCTTCAAGGATCGCCCGGCCCTGGGCATGTCGCGCCTCAGCGCCGAGCTCTATGCCGAATGGCTCACTGAGAAGACCGGCCGGACTTATCGCCTTCCAACGAAGAAGGAGTGGCAGCACGCGTTCAAGCTCGGGTACGGCTCCCTGGAGGCGGAAATGAGTCCGGAGCAGCTTGCCGAAGTGGCCTGGTACGGGGCGAACTCAGAGGGTCGTACGCAGGCCCCGGGCACCCGAAAGCCAAACGCCATCGGCATTTATGACATGCTCGGCAATGTCGCGGAGTGGGTGACGGACACGGGCCAGGAGCGCCACGCCATCGGCGGACACTTCCGCTCCCCCGCCGACAAGGTCACGTCGTCGGCGGTGGAGGTGGAGACGGAGGCGTGGAACGAGAATTATCCCAACGAACCCAAGAGCATCTGGTGGTTTGTGGATGCGGATTTTGTAGGCTTCCGGCTGGTGTGCGAGGCAGAGCCGCAGGCCGGGGCCACCACGCGGGGGCAGCCGGCGGCCGGCACGCCGCAGGATTGAGCCTTTTTTCAGGGGTCGAGATGACGGGCCCACAAAAAACTCTGACGGCGGTCCTGATCGTCGTGGCATCCCTGGTGGCGTCCGTGGCGCTTGTCCTGTGGCTGCTGAACACGCCCGACCGTGCCGCGGACGCGGTTCGGGCGGAGGTGGGCGACGTCACGGAGTCAGAAGGCCCAGGGGAGGACTCCGAGGATCTCGAACCTGTCCCCTTCGAGATGGCAGACCTGATGTTCACCGGCTCCAGTGCCCTGGGGGAACAGCCTGGGTTTTTCGAGGGGGTGAGCGGGGTGATCTACCTGGACCGCGAGGGCGCACCAAGCGGCCTGAGGGGCGAGGTGGACATGGGGTCGGTCATGACCAACTCCGACCGCCTGACGAACAACCTCAAGACTGAGGCAGGCTTCTTCCAGGTGGCCCAATACCCCACCGCCAGCTTCATTTCGACCGGAATTGAGCCGACCACCGACCCTGCGGGGGCGGAGGAGGCCACGCACCGGGTCCACGGGCATTTCACGCTGCGGGGGGTTACCAGGTCGATCTCGTTTCCGGCTATGATCGAGGTCACTTCCGAGCGGGTGAGCCTGGAGAGCGAGTTTTCGGTGAACCGGCAAGACTTTGGCGTCAGCTACGAAGGCGGAGCTGCCTTCCCGGACATCCGCGATCTGGTGCTGATCAACCTGAGCATCGAGGCCACCCGATCGTCCCGACCCGCCGCGAACGATACTTCCAACCCCACAAGCCATGAGCCAACCACCCGCCCAGCGCCTTAGCGCCACTGCCCAGACGTCTCGACGCAACTTCCTGGCATCAGGTGCCGCCCTGGGGCTGGGGTCGGCCCTGACCACGCCCGGCATGGCATCGAGCTTCTTCGTCCAGGGGTCCGACACCATCCGGGTCGGCCTGATCGGCTGCGGCGGGCGCGGCACGGGCGCCGCCATGGATGCGCTGCGGGCGGATCCTTCGACACGGCTGACATCGATTGGTGATCTCTTCGAAGACCGGCTCGCCAGTGCTGACAAGACGATCTCCGAGCGGATGAGCGACCGGTACGAGGTCGGCCCGGATCGCAAGCACGTCGGCTTCGATGCCTACAAGAAGGTGCTGGCGGACCCGGTGGACATGGTCATCCTCACCACCCCCCCGTACTTTCGCCCCTTCCATTTCGCGGCAGCCATCGCGGCGGGGAAGCACGTGTTTTTCGAGAAGCCGGTGGCGGTGGACCCGGCGGGCATCCGCCAGGTGATCGCAGCGGGGCGGGAGGCGAAGGAGAAGGGTCTGGCCTGCGTGGTGGGCACGCAGCGGCGGCACAACCAGAATTATCTGGAAGCGATGAAGCGGATCGAGGACGGGGAGATAGGTGATGTGACGGGTGCGAACGTCTTCTGGTGCCAGGGGGGCCTGTGGCACATGGGCCGGGAGGATGACTGGAGCGACGTGGAGTACCAGGTGCGCAATTGGCTGTACTTCATCTGGCAGAGCGGCGACCAGATTTGCGAGCAGCACATCCACAACATCGACGTTGCGATGTGGGCCTTCGGCGACGAGGCTCCGAGCGAGGCTTTTGCCAGCGGCGGCCGGCTCGTGCGAACCGATGAGATCTACGGCAACGTCTACGACCACATGGACGTGACCTACACGATGTCGGGCGGCCGGAAGATCACCAGCCGCTGCCGGCAGTGGCCGGAGGCGAAGGCTAACTGGGTGGGCGAGGAGATCTACGGCACCAAGGCGATGGCCAGGCTCACCGAGAGCAAGGGCGGCTACAAGTTCTTCGACTACAAGGGCAACGAGATCCGCAGCTTCGACCAGGAGGTCTCGCCCTATGTCCAGGAGCACATCGACTTGATTGCCTCGATCAAGTCCGGCAAGCCGCTGAACGAGGCGGAGCGGATCGCCAACACGAACCTGTGCGCGATCATGGGCCGGGAGTCGGCGTACTCGGGCGAGACAGTCAGGCATGGCTGGGCCCTGAACGAGTCGCAGCTTCGGCTGGGACCGGCGGATTGTGACGAGCTGTCGTTCACGAGCATGGCGGTCTCGCCGCTGCGCGTGCCCGGAAAGTATAAGCTGAGCTGATCAGGGACCGAGAATTGAGGTCGTCCGACGGCCCCGTCACCCTGCAGGTGACGGGGCCTCTTTCGACAGGGTGCCCCGAACCGGGCCATTCCGCACGCTCGAGCCGCGCCGCCGCATATGATTTTGCCGCCCCGTGGCACGTCCCGGAGGCGAAGTGAGCGGAAGGTGAAACGATGAACCTGGGGCCGGAAACCACTCATCCTGATGAGAGCCGCCGGGCTGGGGCCTCCAGCAGGCCGGACTGTCCTCCGATCCCGGAGTGCCAGACCGACTCCGGTGAGCCGTGGAAGGAGGAGCCTGGAGCGAGCCTGGGCCCATACAAGCTCCTGCAGCGCATCGGTGAGGGCGGGTTTGGCGTGGTCTACATGGCCGAGCAGCGCGAGCCGGTCCGGCGCAAGGTGGCACTGAAGCTGATCAAGCCGGGGATGGACACGCAGCAGGTGATAGCGCGATTCGAGGCCGAGCGGCAGGCGCTGGCGATGATGGATCATCCCAACATCGCGCGGGTGCTGGATGCCGGCACCACGCGGCAGGCGCGGCCCTACTTCGTCATGGAGCTGGTGAAGGGAGTGCCCATCACCGCTTACTGCGACACGGAGAACCTGACTACGAAGCAGCGGTTGCAGCTCTTCTGCCAGGTCTGCCGCGCCGTGCAGCATGCGCACCAGAAGGGGATTATCCACCGGGACCTGAAACCCAGCAACGTGCTGGTGACGCTGCACGACGGCAACCCGGTGCCCAAAGTGATCGACTTCGGCATCGCCAAGGCCACTAGCGCCGAGCTGACGACGCGCACCCTCTTCACCGAGTTCCGCCAGTTTATCGGCACCCCCGAGTACATGAGCCCGGAACAGGCGGAGATGAGCGGACTGGACATCGACACGCGTTCCGACATCTACAGCCTGGGCGTGCTGCTCTACGAGCTGCTGACCGGCACCACGCCGTTCCAGGGCAACCGGCTGCGCAGCGCTGCTCTTGACGAGATCCAGCGCATCATCCGCGAGGAGGAGCCGCCGCGACCCAGCACGCGCGTCAGCAGCATGCTCCAGGAGCATGCCCCAGCCCCCAGGACCACCACCTCGTCGCACAAGGCCGACAGCTCGATGGCGGAGCACATCGCCCGCCACCGCCGCACCGATCCCCAGCACCTGAAGCGCGAGCTGAAGGGTGATCTGGATTGGATCATCATGAAAACGCTGGAGAAGGACCGCACCCGGCGCTACGACACCGCGTCGGCCCTGGCCGACGACATCGAGCGGCATCTCAACGAGCAGCCGGTCGCCGCCGGTCCGCCCAGCACCGGGTACCGCCTCCGCAAGTTCTACCGGCGCAACAAGGGGCGGGTCTTCGCCGCTACGGCGCTGGCGGCGGTTTTCGTGCTGGGACTGGTGGGCACCAGTGTGGCCATGATCGAGGCTCGTCAGTCGGAGCGGCGGGCCCGTCAGGCGACGCAGGACGCGGAGCTGGCCATGGTGGAGGCCACGCAGCAGGCGGCGATCGCAGAGGCGGTCAACCGGTTTTTGAACGAGGACCTGCTGGCCGCGGTGGCGCCGGAGGAGGCTGGGCGCGATGTGACGGTGCTGCAGGTGCTGGAGCGTGCGGGCCAGCAGATCGAATCGCAGTTTGAAGAGAATCCGACCGTGCTGGCGACGCTCCACCACACGGTGGGCAAGTCGTACACGGCGCTGGGGCGGTACGAGGATGCCCGTCCCCATCTGCAGCGCGCCCTTACGTTGCGCCGGAAGGAGCTTGGCGAAAACGAGCGTGAGACGCTGGTGGCGGCAAGCAGCCTCGCCGCGCTGGAGCTCTACCTGGGACGTTACAGCGAGGCCGAAGCTACTTACGCGGCGCTGCATGAGCGCGCTAAGGCGGCGCTGGGCCAGGAGAGCGACGTGACGCTCGGAATGGCCAACAACCTGAGCGTCGCGTACGCCGGCCAGGGGCGCTACGGCGACGCCGAAGAGCTTCTGCGGGAGACGCTCAAGGTCATCGAGCCGTCGCTGGGCAAGGACCATCCCTACACCATCAAGGGCGCTGGGCAGCCTGGCGAACGTGGCCCACTCCGCCGGCCGCGTTGACGAGGCCGAGGGGCTTTTCGAGGAGGTCCTGCTTCGGCAGGATCGCGGGCTCGGCAAGGACCACGTCGAGACGCTGACCACGCGCAACAACCTTGCGATGATCTACCGCGCGCAGGGCCGCCTGCCCGAAGCACAGCGGATGCTGGAGGAGGTTCTCGAGGCGCGCCGCCAGCGGCTCGGCGCCGACCACTCCGATACGTTCGGCGCCATGGTCAATCTGGCGATGATTTACCGCTCGCAGCGGCGAAATGACAAGGCCGAGCCCCTGCTGGAGGAAGCCGTCGAGGTTGGAGGCCGCGTGCTGGGAGAGGGCCACCCCCACGTGCAGATCGCCGCCGGGTCGCT
The DNA here is from genome assembly GCA_041749155.1 of Phycisphaerae bacterium. GTDB lineage: Bacteria > Planctomycetota > Phycisphaerae > Tepidisphaerales > Tepidisphaeraceae > JAEZED01. Next base: position 5,000 of record JBGTBZ010000428.1, on the reverse strand, counting down.
GGCGGAGGTTTACGAGGCGCTGGGCAAGCCGCAGGAGGCGGAGGTGCTCCTGCGCCGGGCGCTGGAGATGCTGGAGCGCTCCCTTGGACCTTCCCATCCGACCACGCTTGGAGGGCGCTCTGACCTGATGGAGTTCTATCGGCGTGCCGGGCGCGTAGAGGAGGTGTCGCGGCTGGCCGGCGAGCACGTCCGCATGCTCAAGCGTGCCGCGGAGTTGCCGGACGCGACGGCGGACACGCTGAACACGGCGGCTTACGAGCTTGTGACCATTGAGCCGGCGAGCCTGCGCGACCCGGCGGCGGCGGTCGGCTTTGCCCGCCGCGCGTGCGCCATGACGCAGGACGGAGAGCCGTATTATCTGGACACCCTGGCCTGCGCGCTGGCGGCCTTGGGTGACCCGACCGCGGCCATCGAGGTGCAGCGGCGGGCGCTTGCGATGACTCCCGAGCAGGACCCCGGGCGTCCGGAAATGCTGGCCCACCTGGCGCAGTTTGAGGCCGCCCTGGCAGAGCAAGACAAGAACCTGGAGGGCCAGCCCGCGTCTAAGCCCGCGGAGGCGGTTCAGGGCCAATAATCCAAGGATTTCCCCCTACCTTGGGGCCCGACAAGGTTCAAATCGTCTGGCTCGCAGATTGCGGGACCATCCGCCAGGGGGCGATCGGTGGGTGGCCGGGTTCAGGGGGCTGGGGAAAGTCAGGGACCTGGGTGGTCGATCTAGAAGTTGAGCCAACAGCCGAACCTATGAGCTATTCGACCACTATCGGGGCGGCTGAGCCTCGCCCGTCGCTCTCTGGCCACGTCCAGGAGACGGAGCCTGCGGGCTCGCGCTTCTCCTCCCCGCCCCTGGAGGCGGGCGAGCTTGAACTGTCCATCGTCATGCCCTGTCTGAACGAGGCGCTTACCCTGGGCACCTGTGTCCGCAAGGCCCAGGGCTTCCTGCACGACTACGGCATTCGCGGCGAGGTGATCGTCGCCGACAACGGCAGTACCGACGGATCGCAACAACTGGCCGCCCGGCTGGGGGCGCGCGTCGTGCCGGTCGCAGAAAAGGGGTACGGGGCCGCCTTGGCGGGCGGCATCGCCGCGGCACGCGGGCAGTACGTGATCATGGGAGACAGCGACGACAGCTACGACTTCTCGGACATGATGCCCATCGTCGAGAAGCTGCGCGACGGCTTCGACCTGGTCATGGGCAACCGGTTTCGCGGTGGGATCGACCCCGGCGCCATGCCGCCGCTGCACAAGTACTTCGGCAACCCGGGGCTGACGGCGATTGGGCGAATGTTCTTCCGCAGCCGGCTTGGAGACTTTTACTGCGGCCAGCGTGGCTTTTCGCGCGCCGCGGTGAAGGCCATGGACTTGCGGGCGACCGGGATGGAATTCGCCCTGGAGATGATTGTGAAGGCCACCATGATGGGCCTGCGGGTGACGGAGGTTCCGGTGCGGCTGGCCAAGGACGGCCGCGACCGCCCGCCGCACCTGCGAAGCTGGCGAGACGGCTGGCGCAGCCTGCGCTTTTTCCTGCTCTACAGTCCGCGCTGGCTGTTCCTCTATCCCGGAATGTGCCTGATGCTGCTGGGCGCGTTGGCCGGCGCCTGGCTCGTGCCGGGGCCGCGGCACATCGGTGGCGTGACGTTCGACGTGCATACGCTGCTCTACTGCGCCGGGGCGATTATCGTCGGGTTTCAGCTGGTGGTGTTCAGCGTATTTGCGAAGGCGATCGCGGTGGCGACGGGCCTGCATCCTCGCAGCTTGAAGCTGGAGGCAGTGCTGTCGCGCGCGCCACTGGAAGCCGGCCTCGCCGCAGGCTTTGCCCTGACCCTCATCGGACTGGGCGCCTCGGTCTACGCGACGATGCAATGGGCGGACGAGGGGTTCGGGAACCTGAATCCCTTCCGCGTCATGCGCATCGGCATCCCCTCGGTGCTGCTGTTGATCCTTGGAATGCAGATCGCCTTTTCGAGCTTTGTCCTCAGCCTGCTGCAGATCCCGCACCGGCGGATCAGCCGCCCGGCTTGAGTGGCTGCTGGCTGGAGGGATCGGAGAATGCTGCAGACCGCCACATCTTCCCGTCGCGACGCGCCTGCGGCGCGCGGGGTGGTGGTGCGGCCGGTCATCGTTACGCCCAACTGCTCTCTGCGCATGGGTGGTGAGGCGGCGCTGCCCTACCACTTCTTCCGGCTCCTGCGCGCCCGTGACGTCGACGCCCGCCTCGTCACCCATGCGCGCAACCGTGAGGAGCTCTCCGCCGCGTGGCCCCGCGAACAGGACCGCATCTCTTACGCCGCCGATAACTGGCTTCACAAGCTTCTTTACCGCGCGGGACATCCGTTGCCCAACCGCATTTCCCGGGCGACTTTCGGTATGGCGGCGGAGTTCTACACCGAAGCCCAGCAGCGCCGGATCCTGCGCCGACTGATCGGCGAGGGCCGGGCGAATTTGGTGCACAAGCCGATCCCCGTTTCGCCCGTCCAGCCCTCCATCCTGCACAGCCTCGGAGCCCCCGTTGTCTTCGGCCCGATGAACGGCGGCATGGACTACCCGCCCGGCTTCCGGCGGCAGGAGAACCGCCTGGAGCGCCTGACAGTCAGGCTCGGACGACGCGTCGGGGGGATTATGAACGCTGTCTTCCCCGGCAAGCGCCGCGCCGCCGCCATCCTCGTTGCGAATCGGCGGACCCGCGATGCCCTGCCGGCGGGGGTGGCGGCCTGTAACGTGATAGAGCTGCCGGAGAACGGGGTCGATCTGCCACTGTGGCAAGGCCGGTCGGCGCGCGCCGATTCGTCGGTCGTGCGGTTCGTGTTTCTCGGCCGGCTGGTGGACTGGAAGGCGGTGGATCTGCTGCTGGAATCCTGGTCGCGCGCGCGTGCTGACGGCCTCGCGGAGGCACAACTGCAAGTCATCGGCGACGGACCCATGCTCGCGTCGCTCAAGAGCCTGGCTCAGCGATTGAGCATTGGCGACTGCGTCCAGTTCACCGGTTGGCTCCCCCAGCCCGAGGCAGCCAAGCGACTGGCCTCCGCAGATGTTCTGGTGCTGCCGAGCCTGCTGGAATGCGGAGGGGCGGTGATCCTTGAGGCGATGGCGGCGGGACTTCCGGCAATCGCGGCAAACTGGGGGGGCCCGGCGGACTATCTCGACGACGGCTGCGGCATCCTGGTTGCTCCAACGGACCGCGAAGGCTTTGTTTCGGCCTTCGCCGCGGCGATGGCCCGGCTTGCGGGAGATTCCGAGTTGCGGCGCCGGCTCGGGGCGGCGGGCCGTAGCAAGGTCTCCCAATTGTACGATTGGGATCGAAAGACAGACCAGATTCTGGAGATCTACGAGGCCGCGCTGGCGAGCAATGCCTCTGCGCAGGGACGTCTGAAGGGGGGCATCAACTGATGTTGCGTTCTGCCGCCCAATCCACGTACCGCCTCGGGTTCGTCATGGAGCAGGCGATGGGTCACGTCACCCATCACCGCGCCATGCTGGCGGAGGCAGCCCGCGACCCCTCGGTGCAGGCCACGTGCATGGCGGTGCCCTACCACGCCGACGACCTCTGGCAACGGATGCCCGCGGTCAGCGACAATTTGTCGCTGCTGCTCTCTGTGCGGGCCCGCCGCACGATCGCCCGCCGGCGGCGAATAGTGGGCGATTTCGATGGCCTGTTCTTCCATACCCAGGTCACCGCCCTGCTGTCTTTGGACCTGATGCGGTCGGTTCCGACAGTGGTTTCGCTGGACGCCACTCCGCTGAACGCAGATCCCCAGACGGCGGAGTGTCCCAGCCCTCACGCCCGACGACCGGATGGACGCGGCCCGTGGGACCGTTTGAAGCGAATCTGGAACCGGCGTGCATTTCGGCGTGCCGCCGCCCTGATTACCTGGAGCGAATGGGCCCGCGCGAGCCTGATCCGGGATTACGGCATTCCGTCGGAGAAGGTAAGGGTGATCCCGCCGGGAGTGGATCTTTCGCTCTGGAGGCCAGCCAAGGGTGAGAAGGCAAGCGAGCGGCTGAGGATGCTCTTCGTCGGCGCCCACTTCGCTCGAAAGGGGGGCGATGTCTTGATGAGCGCCTTCAGGGCTTTGGGCCCGCAGGCCGAGCTCGACATCGTCACGCCCGACACCGAGGGCATCCCGCAGACCGATGGCAACCTGCGCGTCCACCGCAACCTGGCGATAAACAGCTCTGAGCTGCGCGGTCTTTACGCCGCCGCCGACCTCTTCGTGCTGCCGACGCTCAATGACTGCACGCCGCTTGTGATCCTCGAAGCCATGGCCAGCGGCTTGCCCGTCGTTTCAACAGACATCGGCGCCATTCGAGAGCAGGTCATCCAGGGTGAGACAGGGCTGCTCGTCCGGCCCGGAGATGCTGCGGACCTGGCAGGGGTACTCCGCTCGCTCGCTGAAGATCCCGACCGACGCCGCCGCATGGGGCGGGCAGCGCGGGCACGGGCAGATGAGCGATATTGCGCCAAGCGCAACTACGGACAGGTGCTGGGCTTGCTGAAGACGCTGGTTGATGCCAGCCGAAGCAGCCGCGCAGCCCCGGCCAATGGCAGCCGCGAGACGCCCTTTCACCGGCTGAACCTCAACACCGGATCCAAGGCATGGGCTTCAGAGCACTGAATCCCGGTCGCGGCCGGGCCGTTTACGCGGCGTGGCTCTCGCTCGTAATCCTGCTCGCACTTGCGATGCGGGTGGCGCACCTGCACCAGCCGGCGATGTTCATCGACGAGGCGGAGTCGTCCATCAACGCGATGACCATCTTGGAGCACGGCTACCCGACGGATGAATATCTCGGGCTGCCCATCTTCGAGAACACGCTCATCCGGCCCTGGCCGGGCGGTCACCAGGAATACGAGTTCAAGGACGTAAGCTACACCGATCGCGGCATCGGGGTGTACCACGGGTGGCTGCCCCTCTATGCGATCGCCGGCTCCTTCGTGCTGGCGGGCGTCGAGCCTGACAAGCCGACCGATCCCCCGCGCGTGCAGACGACGCCGGAGCAAATGCGCC
>JBGTBZ010000427.1:0-2034 GCA_041749155.1 Phycisphaerae bacterium | reverse complement strand
CGCGCTCGGCCACCAACGCCCGCGGCGGGGGCCCACGCGAGCGCGCCCAGGCCTCCAGCGAGAGCGAGGATGGGGCCAACGCGAAGGACTGGGCCCTGAAGGAGAAGCCCGACATCACCTTCGACGACGTGGCGGGGCTGGAGGATGTGAAAGAGGACATCCGCCTCAAGATGCTCTACCCCTTCCGCCACCCGGAACTGGCGGAGCGCTTCGGCATCCGCCCCGGCGGGGGGATTCTGATGTTCGGCCCGCCCGGCACCGGCAAGACGATGCTCGCCAGAGCGACGGCGGGGGAGCTGGATGCGGTGTTCTACACCGTCAGCGCCGCCGACCTCTTAAGCAAGTGGGTCGGCGAGGCGGAGCAGAACGTCAAGGCCCTCTTCGACGCCGCCAGCGCTGAGGCGCGGGCGGTGATCTTCATCGACGAGATCGAAGCCCTGATTCCCGCCCGGCGCGAGGAAGGGGGCAGCGGCGTGATGCAGCGGGTCGTGCCGCAGATCCTCCAGGGCATGGAGGGGTTCAACAAGAAGAAGGTGCAGCCGCTGCTGTTCATGGGCGCGACGAACGTCCCCTGGCAGCTCGACCCCGCCGTCCTGCGGCCCGGACGCTTCGATGAGAAGGTCTACATCCCCCTGCCCGACCTGCCCGCGCGGCGGAGGATCCTGGAGATTCACCTCTCCAAGCGCCCGCTGGCGGACGACGTAGACCTGGACCGCCTGGCCGAGCGGCTGGCGGGGTACAGCGGGGCGGACCTGAAATACATCGCCGACCGCTCGGCGACGATTCCCTTTCTCGAGAGCGTGGCCAGGGGGACGGCGGGGCTGATCACGCATGCCGTGCTCGACCAGGTGATCCGCGCCACGCCGCCCAGCGTGACGGGGAAGATGGTCGAGAAGTTCGATGTCTGGGCTCGGGAGTATTCGTAAGAACCGCCAGCGGTGGCAAAAGCAACGGTGGCGCCCCAGTGTGCCGCACTTATCCTCGGGGGATGCCCGATCAGAAACCCGCTCAGCCGGACCACGAGCATCGACATGAGCAGCACGCCGAACATGGCGGGCACGGCTCGTACGCCCGCTTCGCCGCCATGATCGGGACGTCGACGCTGGTCATGTACGCCCTGATGTACCTGCACACCTACTCGCTCGACCACGTGCAGTGGAGCCAGACGCGGGCATGGATGGCGGTCATCATGGGGGCTGCCATGGCGGTCATCATGCTGTCGTTCATGCTCGGGATGTACCGGAACGCCAGAGTGAACCTGGCGATCTACGCCGGGGCGTTGGTGCTCTTCGTCGCGGCGCTTCTGCTGGTGCGCTCCCAGCGCACGGTCGATGACGTGTCGTACATGCGGGCGATGATCCCGCACCACTCGATCGCGATCCTGACCAGCGAGCGGGCGCAGATCCAGGACCCGCGCGTCCGCGAGCTGGCGGACGAGATCATCGAGGCCCAGCGCCGCGAGATCGCAGAGATGAAGCAGCTCATCGCAGAGCTGCAAGGCCAGTGAGCCCTGCCGCTGCCTGACGCGGGTTGAAGCCCGACAAATTTCACTTTCGCACGGACAATCGCCAAGTCTGCACGGACAAATGACGGTTGGGTCCATGCAAAGTCGAAGTTTGCTCATGCGCATCCCGGTCCTGTCCAGACAGATCCCGCCTTTGTCCGTGCAGAACCGGGTTCTGTCCGTGCACAAACCACTTTTGTCTGGACAAAACTCATTTGAGCACGGACGAAACCCGCTTCGATCTCGCGGAAACCCGCGTTTCTGCCTCGCCAGGGCAGTTTCGGCCGCATTCAGTGTCCTCGCCACCGGCTGCGAGCGACTTTTGTGCCGTCGCTTATCGGTCCCGGCTGTGGCGAGCCGCCTCCGACCCAGCCGCCTCCAGCCCCGCCCGCGCCTTAACCCACGTCTCCTCGTACTCCGCCGCCGGATCGCTCTCGGCCACGATCCCGCCGCCGACGGGGATGTGCAGAATCCTGCGGAGCTTATTGAGCGTCATCGTCCGGATCGCGAGGTTGAGCTGGAGCGAGCCG
>JBGTBZ010000426.1:0-2021 GCA_041749155.1 Phycisphaerae bacterium | reverse complement strand
GGCCGCTGGGCCACGCAGCGGGGGCAACCGCGTGTCACCGGCCACGCCCGCGGGGCCAAGGTCGTGCCGGACCTCGTCGGCGAGTGCTGCCGTCTGCGCGAGCGGCTGGGGGCGCCCGGTTTCCTCACGCTCTACAGCTTTTCCCTGGAAAACTGGAAGCGCCCGCAGGCGGAGGTGGACTTTTTGATGTCGATGTACATCGACTTCCTGCGGACCGAGCGCCCGCGGATGATGCGGGAGAACGTGCGGTTCAACCAGGTCGGCCGGACCGAGGGCCTGCCGCAGAACGTGTTGGAGGAGGTGCATCGCACGCTGGATGAGACGGCGGGGAACGACGGGCTGGTGGTCACGCTGGCCCTGAACTATTCCAGCCGTGCGGAGATCGCCGACGCCTGCCGAGCGATCGCCGTCCAGGCCGCCGCGGGGGAGGTCTCCCCCCAGGACGTCGATGAGGCCCTGATCGAGGCCCACCTCTACACCGGGGGCACGACCGGCATGGCCACGGGCATCGCCATGCCGGACGTGGACCTGCTGGTGCGCACCGCGGGGGAGATGCGGTTGAGCAACTACCTGCTTTGGCAGATCAGCTACGCGGAGCTTTGGGTGACCGAGACGCTGTGGCCGGACTTCGGGCGGCAGGAGCTGTTCGATTCCCTCCGGGCCTTCGCGCGCCGCACGCGGCGCTTTGGGGCGCTGGAGCCAGGATGAGTCTTGGCGGCTTTCGTGCCTTCGCGGTTAGACTCCCCCGCGGATGGAAGCCAACCTGCGTAACCGCCTGACCTTCGGCCCCATCCTTCTCGGGGCCGTGCTGGGCGTGCTGTGGCTGGACTGGTGGCTCGAGCGCTCGACGGGCGTGAAGGGGATCGGCCTTCTGGCGATCCTGGTCCTGGTCCTGCCGCTGGGAAACCTCGAGCTGGCCCGCCTTTTCGCGGCGGAGAATGTCCGGCCCTACCGCCTGCTGAGCGGGTTTTTCAGCACGCTGATCGTGGTGCATGCCTTCTGCATGCAGTTCGACCCTTTCAAGCCGATCGCCGCCAGCGTCCTGGCGCTGATCGTGGCGACGGTCCCGCTGGCGGCGGCCCTGCGCAAGGCGGCGGGCCGGACGACGGAGGACGCGATCCTGAAGATGGCCGGGACGCTGCTGGCGACGATGTACCTGGGAGGCCTGGCTTGGTTCCTGATGGCCCTTCGCGTGAAGGAAGGGACGCAGCAGCCCGCCTTCGAGGGCACGACCATGCATGTGGTCATGATTCTGCTGTGCGTGAAGTTCACGGACATCGGGGCCTACTTCACCGGCAAGGCCCTGGGCCGCCACAAGCTCATCTTCTGGCTGAGCCCCGGCAAGACCTGGGAGGGCCTGGTCGGCGGGGTGATCGCCGCGGCGCTGGTCGGGGCGGGGTGTTCGCCGTTCATCGATGGCCTGGATTGGTGGAAGGGAGCGCTGTTCGGGGCGATCATCGGGGCTGTCGGTCAGGCGGGGGACCTGCTGGAATCGCTGATGAAGCGGGATGCGCAGGTGAAGGACAGCGGGGCCCTGCTGCCGGGTTTCGGGGGGGTGCTGGATGTGATCGACTCCCCGCTGGTTGCGGCGCCGGTGGCGTATCTGCTGTTTGGTCTGGTATGAGGTCTCGGGGGCGCTGAAGCGGCGAGGCCCTCGGGCGATTGGGGCTATCCAAGGGGTGGGGTCTGGTTGTCCGCTGGTGACGCTTGGGAGTCAAACCAATCGAGCGTGGCGTCGTATAGTACGATTGGCACGGGCGCTGCTACTTGCCTGAGGATGGCAGGAACGGCTCCTTCGGAGAACCACCACCGCATTGAACCTCTCAATCACCCTCGACGAACCTGGAAAGAAGCTGGCCCTGTTCGGGCCGGCGGACCGCAACCTGCGGATGGTCCGCGAGGCGCTGGGCGTGGGCATGGTGGCCCGCGATGATGAGCTTCGCCTCAGCGGCGAAACCGAGGCCGTCGGGCGGGCGGCCCGCGTCCTGGAGCAGATGCAGCAGCGCCTGAAGCGGCGCGAG
>JBGTBZ010000425.1:0-6635 GCA_041749155.1 Phycisphaerae bacterium | reverse complement strand
GAAACATGGGGGAAGCGATCATCCGTGGCCTTCGACGGGCGGGCGCCGAGCAGCCGATGGTCGTTTTTGACCCCGACCCACGCCGGCGGACCGCCCTGTCGGATCTGCCGGAGCTCTCATGGGCCACCTCCCCCGCCGCCGCGGCGCGGGGGGCGGATGTCGTGCTGCTGGCGGTAAAGCCGCAATCCCTGCCAGGGCTGCTGGACGAGGTGGGTCTCGCGATCGAGCAGGCGCTGGTGGTGAGTATCGCCGCCGGCGTGACAGCAGCTCGGATCGAGTCTGCCGTGCCGCGCGCCCGAGTTGTGCGGACCATGCCGAACACGCCTCTTATGGCAGGAAAGGGGCTTGTGGCCCTCTGTGCCGGCCGATCGGCAACGCCCGAAGACCTCGCCGCCGCCCGAGGGCTCTTTCCGGGGGCGACGCTGCTGGATGTGCCCGAGGATCTAATGGACGCCGTCACCGCGGTCAGCGGAAGCGGCCCGGCTTATTTTTTTGCTTTCGTCGAGGCTCTGGCCGCGGCGGCGGAGGCCCAGGGGTTTGATGCCCAGACCGCCTATCGCCTCGCCGCCGGCACTTTTCTGGGGGCTGCCGCCCTGCTGGAGTGGTCGAACCTTCCGGCAAAGGAACTCTGCAGGCGCGTGACCAGCCCGGGCGGAACGACCGAGGCTGCCCTGCGGTCTCTTGAACGTGGCGAGCTTGCGGAGCTGGTACACTCCGCGGTGTCCGCGGCGACCGAGCGCGGGCGGGAGTTATCCGAAGGTCGTTGAAGCCTCTCAGGCGGCCTGGCGTCGGGCTTCGAGGGGCTCTGCGGGCCCGGCCTGGAGCTCCCAGGCGGTGAGAATCTGCTCCGCCTCGCCGCGTGTGATCCAGCGCCAGGGGCCCTCGCCGTCTCGGACGAGTGATTGGCATGGGAGAGGCTGGATGCGCAACTGCTGAAGGACGTGAAACTCGTCGGTTACGAGGTGGTAGTAGGCATCCGTGTCCGTGCGGGTGGTGTAGATCGTCATTGCCGAGACCCTTTCAAGGGGTGTTATCGGCACCGGCCCCCGCCGGCCTTGCGTTGCTGGTGGGTTTTGATTGCTTCGATATACTGCCGCCTCTCTGCCTCCTGGACGCGGGAGGCGAGGGTTTCGGGTGTATCGCCGGGGAGGATCGGAACCCGCTCCTGGAGCAGGATCGGTCCCGAATCGACCTCGTTGTCCACGTAATGCACGGTGCAGCCGGTCTCCATGGCGCCGCTGGAGAGCACGGCTTCATGTACCCGCCCGCCGTACATCCCCGCCCCGCCGAAGGCAGGCAGGAGAGAGGGATGGACATTCATGACGCGGTCATCGAGCCAGGGTCCGTCCAGTACGAGGCGGTTCATCCAGCCAGCCAGGCAGACCAGGTCGACCTCCGCGGGGTCCAAGTGGGCAAAGACCGCCCTGCTGTGCTCCGCGGGGTCGGGGTACCGCTTTTTTGAAACAACTGTGTACGGGACGGCCGCGGCCCGGCAGCGCTCGATGCCGAAGGCGTCGGCGCGGCTGCTGATGGCCTTGACGACCTTCACGGCAGGCAGGCGACCGTCGCGGGTGGCGTCAATGAGGTTCTGAAGCGTGGTCCCGCTGCCTGAGAAGAGGATGGCGATGCGCAGGCCCATCTACTTTGCCAGGGCCCTCAGGGCGGCGGCGTCGCGGGCTGTAAGGTCGGGGTAGTTGGGGTCGCTGCCGACGTCGGGCGTCCGCTTGCGGCTGCGGGCGCACAGCCTCCAGGCCTCCCGGCGATCGACCACCTCCAGGCTGCTCGAATCTCCCCCGGCATCGATGATCGAGTGGCTGCCGGCCCCAACCACGTCCGCGAGGTCCACGCCATAGGGCTCAAGAGCCGCCCGATCGGCGGCGGTGAGGCGATAGACGATTTCGGCGTCGGTGGCCTTGTTCAGGCCCTGCTCGCGCTTTAGGCGGTCCAGTGCCAACAGGGCCTCGTCGCGCATGCGCATCAGGATGGCGTAACTGGGATGCTCCGGCTTCCCGCGGGGCTCCGGGAGGCGAGCCAGGTGCACGCTGGGCAGTTCGGTGCCCGGCAGGAACTCCCACGCCTCGTCGGCGGTGAAGACGGTCATCGGCGCCAGCAGACGGATCAGGGCGCTTGCGACGTTCCACTGCACCGCCTGGCTCCGCCGTCGCAGGGGGGAATCGGGAAGCTCGCAGTAGAGCCGGTCCTTCATGGCGTTGCCGTAGACGGCGGAGATCTGCGTGTTGCAGAAATCAAAGAGCAGCCGGAAGGCGCGGTGGGTCAGAAAGGCGTCGTATTCAGCGCGCACCTGCCTGACGAGGCTGTCCAGCTCGTACATCATCCAGCCGTCGAGCGACTGGGCGGGGATATCCGCCGCCGCGGCGCGTTGCGGTTCGTAATCGCTCAGGTTTCCGAGCAAAAAGCGCAGGGTATTGCGGATCTTGCGGTAATCGTCGCCGAACTTCTGGATCACCTCGGGGCTGGCGCGGACGTCGTTCTGGTAATCGACGCTGCAGCTCCAGAGGCGCAAAAGGTCCGCCCCGTGCCGCTCCACCTCCTGCGTGGCGGTGACGTATTCCTTGTCGCTCTTGCTGACCTTGGTGCCGTCGGGCTTGACGATGAAGCCGTGCGTAAGGATTTCGCGGAACGGGGGGCGCCCGGTGCTTCCCAAGGCGGCCAGCATGGAGAGCTGGAACCATCCCCGGTGCTGGTCAGAGCCCTCGAGGTAAAGGTCGGCGGGCGCATCTGGCAAGTCTCTGCGCAGGTCCAGCACGCCATGCCAACTTGAGCCGCTTTCGAACCACACGTCGAAGATGTCGTTTTCCTTGCGGAGGCTGGCCTTGGGGAAGCCCGGACCCGGGTCGAAGCCCTCCAGCAGCTCCGCGGGGCTCAGCCTGAACCAGGCGTCGCTACCGTGCCGGGCAAATGCCGCCCCAACGGCGCGGACGGAATCGGGCGTGAGCAGGGCATCGCCCTTCTCGTTGTAGAAGACCGGGATCGGCAGGCCCCAGGCCCGCTGGCGGCTGATGCACCAGTCGGGGCGGTTCTCCAGCATGCCCAGCAGCCGGGCCCGGCCCCAAGCTGGGTAGAAGATCGTGTCGTTGGCCGCCTGGATCGCCCGCTCGCGCAGCGTCGCGGTCCGCCCCGCCGCCTCGTAGGGTGTGTCCAGGGAGATGAACCACTGCTCGGTGGCCCGAAAGATTGTCGGCGTCTTGCTCCGCCAGTCGTGGGGGTAGCTGTGCACGAGCGGCTGTTCGTGGAAGAGCATGCCCAACTCTTTCAGCTTGGCGGCGATGACCGGATTGGCGTCCCAGACGGTCAGGCCTGTGATCCAGTTGGGCGCGGTGGAGTCGAACCGCCCCGCCGGATCGACCGGGCAGTAGACCTCCAGACCATGGGTCAGGCCGGTCTGGTAGTCCTCCTCGCCGTGGCCGGGGGCGGTGTGAACGAGGCCGGTCCCGTCCTCCGTGGTCACATAATCGGCGGTGACGACGCCGCCGCGGCGGGCCTCCACAAAGGGATGGACGTACGCCAGGCCCGCGAGGGCCTGGCCGTGGACCGTTTTGAGGACCCGGTGATCCCCCTTGCGCAGGGCGAAGGTCCGCTCGCGAAGCTTGCTGGCTACGACGCTCAGGCGGCGCTGGCCGTCCGGGGTTTCCCACGCGACGACGTCGTACTCAACGTCAGGATGGACCGCAATCGCCAGGTTGGCAGGGAGTGTCCATGGCGTTGTTGTCCAGATCAGCAGGCTCGGCCGGCCCTCCTCGCGCAGGTCGAAGCGGCTCTTGAACTCGCCGGGGTTTTCCACCGGAAATTCGACCCAGACGCTTGGATCCTCGCGGTCCCGGTACTCCAGCTCGGCGTCGGCGAGGGCGGTTCGGTTCGCGATGCTCCAGTGGACGGGCTTGAGCTTCTTGTAAACCAAGCCGTGCTCCACGAAGCGGGCGAAGACGTCCAGCGTCTGCGCCTCGTACTCCGGAGCCATGGTCTTGTAGAGCCGGTCCCAGTCTCCGAGGATGCCCAGGCGCTGGAACTGCTCGCTCTGTCGCGCGATGTACTTCTCGGCGTGGTCCCAACAGAGCTTGCGGACCGCCAGCTTGTCCATGTCGCGCAGCCTGGAGCCGACCTGCTGCTGGATCTGGTGCTCGATGGGAAGGCCGTGGCAATCCCATCCCGGAACGTAGGGGCATTTGTGCCCCTTCATCGTCCGGTAGCGGATAACGACGTCCTTAAGCGTCTTATTGAGCAGGTGCCCGATATGGATGTCGCTATTGGCGAACGGCGGACCGTCGTGGAGGACCCAGGCCGGGTCACTGGCGTGGGCCTCGAGGACCTGCGTGTAAAGATTGATCTGCTTCCACTTCGCCAGTCGCTCGGGCTCGCGGCGCACCAAGTCCGCCTTCATCGGGAAGTCGGTGACCGGAAGGTTGAGCGTCTGCTTGTAACTTTTCTCCGCCGTTTCAGGCTGCTGCGTGCTCATGGCATCATCCCTGCGTATTCGCTGTGCATTATTCACCCCTGGCCTGTGCCGCCTCCAAAGCGGTCTGCGAGGTTAACGGGGTCGCCGATTCTGCGGAAACCTCGCCCTCGCCCGCCTCAACCGGGAAGGCGTGCCCCGGCTCGCGGTCAATGCGGATCGCCCGCCAGGCGCCACGGTGGAAGCGGAGCCTCATGTAGATGCCCAGGAGCACACCGTACACCGTGGCGATCGTCCATGGGCCTGCCAGCGTCAACTCCGGCCACAGCTTCGCCACCGCGTAGGCCAGGCCGACCACCATCATCCAGCACATCACCGCCGTCACCAGCGCCGGCACCAGCGTGTCGCCGGCCCCACGCAGGGCCCCGCTGTAGACGATGTACAGGGCATCGAAGAACTGGAACACCGCCACGAAGATCAGCAGCGTGGCGCCCCACTGGAGCACGTTCGGGTCGTCCGTGAAGACGCTCATGAGTTGGTGACGGAACACGAAGAACAGCACCCCGCAGGCCATCATGTACACCGCCGTCACCCGGAAGCCCAGGTGGGCCCGAGCCGCGGCCACGTCCGGCATGCCACGACCAATGTAGCGGCCCGTCAGCGCCGTCACCGCGGCGCTGATCCCGAAGGCGGGCATGAACGAAAGGCTCATGAACCGCATGGCGAAGGTGTTCGCGGCCATCGCCTCGGTTCCGTAGACCGCCATCACCAGCATTCCGAACACCGCCCAGGCCAGCACGTCGCCGACGAACTGCAGGCCCGATGGCACGCCGATGCGGATCAGCGTGACCATCCGCTCCATCCGCAGACGCCACTCCAGCACATGATACTTCCGGCGGATCTTTGGCTCGAAGACGAACGCCGCCAGGATGAGCATCTCGACCACCGCACCGAAGTTCGTGCCCCAGGCCGCGCCTGCCAGACCCATTTCCGGGAAGCCCAGGTGCCCCCAGATCAGGACCCAGTTGGCGAAGATGTTCACGCTCGCCCCAATGGCGGCGGCGATCAGCACGCGGCCGGGTTTGTCCACTGCCAGGAGGAACTGCCCCATGGCGGCGCCCGTCAGCCTCAATCCGGTGAAGGAGAGCGTGATCCAGAGGTAGGTCGCCTCCAGGTGGGCCAGGCGGGGCTCGTGTCCAAAGGCGGCGAACAAGGGCTCGGCCAGCGGCAGCACGGGGAACATCAGCAGGCCATAGATGACCGCGAACCAGATGCCCTGCCATAAGTACTGCCCGCAGCGACGGTTGTCTCCGCGGCCGAAACTCTGGCTCACAAGCGTATTGACGACCCAGAGCGTGCCGAATCCGACGCTGGTGATGGCAAAGCCGAACAGGCTGGCGTTGGCGCTGGCGGTGGGCTCGACCAGGCCCAGCCGCGAGAGCATCCACGTATCCGTGAAGTGCATCACCGTGTAGCTGGCCATCTGCGCGACCGTCGGCAGGGCCAGCACCAGCAGCTCCGCCAGCGGGCGGCGGTCGGAGGCGCGGTCCGAGAGCGCGACGCTGGTGGTCAGTTCATGTGCCGGGATGGGTTCAGGGGCGGACACGTCGCAGGTGCCGATTGAAGGCTGGCAGAGAGGCGATCAGGCGGGATCCGCACAAACAAAAACCCCGCGGGCTCCGGAGCCGCGGGGCAAAGCTTGTTTCGCCGGGCTGGCCTGCCCGGCCACACCCAGCGTCAGCGCGCCCCGCCGCTGTGGCGGATCAGGCCGTGAATAATCGGCTCGACTGGGGGTCGCGTGGGGAACATGGTCTCTTGCTGTGTCGGCAGACTGTAGGCCCCGTTTGAGCGCCGTCAACCGGCACCGACGATCATCGCGGGTGGCCGCTTCTCAGATTGACACCATCCCACTGCCGACCGAAAGTTGCGTCATGTCCCGCTTCATGAACGTCATGCTCGCTCTTGCGATGCTGCTGGCGACGTCGCTGGTGCTTCAGGGCTGCGAAAAACGCATCCGCGAAGCCGACGCCGGCGGCCCGTCCACGGATTTGTCCGACAATGCGTCGTAATCTCCCCGGCAAGGGGGTTTCATTGTCTCATGAGCCGGCGATGCATAACTACTCCCTGACCCTTCCGGAACTGGTGCTCGTCGCGAGAACGCGCGTCCTTCTCGGCGCCGGAGTCGGCCTCCTTGCCGCGGAGTGCATGGCCCCTTCCCAGCGCC
>JBGTBZ010000424.1:0-3008 GCA_041749155.1 Phycisphaerae bacterium | reverse complement strand
GCGCGGTGGCGCTGCGCGGCGGGGCGTTCAAGCCGCGGAGCAATCCGTACAGCTTCCAGGGTCACGGGGAGGAGGCTTTGCGGCTGCTGGCGCAGGCGCGGGAGGAGACGGGTCTGGCAATCGTGACGGAGGTGATGAGCCCTGAGCAGGTGTCGCTGGTGGCGGAGTTCGCGGACGTGCTGCAGATCGGGGCGCGGAACATGCAGAACTTCAATCTGCTGTCGCGGGTAGGGACGCAGCCCAAGCCGGTGCTGCTGAAGCGCGGCATGAGCGCGACGCTCGAGGAGTTCCTGCTGGCGGCGGAGTACGTGCTGGCGCGCGGGAACCCGAACGTGATCCTTTGCGAGCGGGGGATACGGACATTCGAGGACTACGTGCGCAACACGCTGCCGCTGGCGGTCGTGCCCGAACTACACCGCGTGAGCCACCTGCCAGTGATGGTGGACCCGAGCCACGGCACGGGCAAGAGCTACCTGGTGGAAGCGATGAGCAAGGCGGCGGTGGCGGCCGGGGCGGATGGGCTGATGATCGAGGTTCACAACGACCCGGACGACGCGATGACGGATGGTGCCCAGTCGATCACGCCGGAGCGTTTCGCGGACCTTGTGGCGAGCACGCGGCGGGTTGCGGCGGCGGTGGACCGGGAAGTTTGATGCGGCGAGGCCCCTCTTTGGCTACTCCTGCCCGCGCTGGCGCTTGCCGGTGGCTTCTTCCGGATCATCGCCGCGGTGCCCGCCGTGGGCGCGGGGATCGGTGGGGTCGACGGCCTCGGACTGGTCGGTTTCGTCGTCAGCGGAGCGCTCACGGCGACGCTTGCTCTCGGCCCGATCCTGCTCGTGGCGCACGGGGTCATTGACGGGCGTGTTCCGGGTTTCGCGAACCTTCCCCAGCCCCGCCTCCTTGGCGGGGTCGGCCCGCTCGCGCGATTCGGCGGGATCGGGCTGGTTCTGTGGGCGTTCTTGCTGGCCGGGCATAAAGACACCCTAGACGACGGCCACCTGGTCGTCAGCGCAGGAAATGAGGGACTCACGCCGGGGCCGGGCCGCGTCAGCTTCCGCGGCGGGTGTAGACCAGTTCCATAACCTTGAACTCATCCCCGTACAGGACCTCGTACATTCGCATGGTGTGCTGGTCCTTTGAGTCGACAGTGATAACCATCTTGATCGGCTTGCCGATCTCGCCGCTCATGGGCTCATCCATATCGCCGAAGAAGGTCAGCGTCTTTCCGTCGGGGCTGATCGAGCCCTTCATCAGGGCGATGCCGGTGGTCATCGAGTCGATGAAGCTGCTGACGAAGAGCTTGCGGTTGTTGTCGTAACCGGTGGTGCCCTCGCCTTCCCAGGGCTGACCCATGAGGTTGGCCTTCACCCTTTCCCGGATGAAGCGCCCGCCCAGGATCGGCTCGACCGTGGCGGTCCCCTGGGAGACCAATGGATCGCCCGCCGGGTCCATCCACATCTTCATCTCGAGGTTCCACTCACCCTTGAAGGCGTCGGCCAGGAACTGGTGGGCGGGGCCCGTATGAAGCGTCTCCTGCCAGCGGGCCATTGCCTCCGGGCTCTCCATGGCCCCGCGGATCTGCTCGGCCACCTTCCGGCCGGACTCGGTGGCGTCCTGCTGCTGAACGGCAAAACCGATCGTCCCCGCCAGCAAGCATCCGCCGGCCAGAGCGATAGTGCGCAACGAACTTGTCATCCTGGGTCTCCTTCTGGGTTTGCTCAGAAAACGACGGCCGCCCCGCGGGCACGCGAGGCCTCGACGCCGATCCTCCCATTTTCCGGCGGCTGTTCAAGGGGGCCCGCTCTGATCTCGCGGTGCATCTGGACCCCGCCAGCGGAGCGCTGGTCGGCTAAGCCGATGCGGGCATCTGCTCCGTGCATGTCGGTGCGGAAGCGCTCACGGCGAGCTGCTGGAGCAGGACGGGTTCGTGCTGCTGAATGTCCGTCCGCCCGAGGGGCTGAACGCGAGGAACCAGCGGCAGGTCGGCGCCAACCACGTGCTGTGGGCGCTCTTCGACGGTGAGAACATCGTCCTGTCGGGATGGTCGCTCTCGGACGCCTCGAACCCGCCGACGCTCACGCCGACGAAGCTGGCGCTGGTGCGGTGAGACCGGGTTCTACCGGCTGCCTCCATACACGGCGTCCTCGCCGAGCTGCTCGCTGATGCGGTAGAGCTGGTTGTACTTGGCGGTGCGGTCGGAGCGGGCCGGGGCGCCGGTCTTGATCTGGCCGCAGTTGGTGGCGACGGCGATGTCGCTGATCGTCGCATCTTCCGTCTCCCCCGACCGGTGGCTCATCACCGCCTTGTAGCCGCTTCGGATCGCCATGTTCACCGCGTCCAGCGTCTCTGAGAGCGTGCCGATCTGGTTCACCTTCACGAGGATCGCGTTGGCGGTGCCGGTGTCGATGCCCTTCTTCAGGAACTTGCTGTTGGTCACGAAAAGGTCATCGCCGACCAGTTGCACACGGTCGCCCACGCGGTCGGTGAGGAGCTTCCAGCCGTCCCAGTCGTTCTCCGCCAGGCCATCCTCGATGCTGCGGATCGGGTACTTGTCGCACCACCCCGCCCAGTAATCGACCATCTCCTGTGAGCTGAGGATCCTGTCCGGGTTGCTTTTGAAGAACTTGTACCCCTTCTTCTCCTTGTCCCACAGCTCGCTGCAGGCGGGATCCAGGGCGATGAAGATCTGCTTGCCCAGCTCATACCCCGCAGCGCTGACCGCCTCGGCGATGACCTTCAGGGCATCATCGTTGTCCGCCAGGTCCGGGGCGAATCCACCCTCATCGCCGACGGCGGTGCTCATCTTGCGCTTGGCGAGCACCTTCCTGAGCGCGTGGTAGATCTCAACCCCCGCCCGCATCCCATCCTCGAAGCGCTCAAACCCCCACGGCTGGATCATGAACTCCTGAAAATCCACGTTGTTGTCGGCATGCTTCCCGCCATTGAGGATGTTCATCATCGGCACCGGCAGCACCTTCGCCGCCGGCCCGCCGAGGTAGCGCCAGAGG
>JBGTBZ010000423.1:0-8068 GCA_041749155.1 Phycisphaerae bacterium | reverse complement strand
GCCGCGACACCGGCGGATCGACGCGCTGGCGATGTTGGCGCGCAGCAACATCCTGCAGCCGGCGGTCCTCGCCGCCTTGGCGGAGGAAGTGGCCGCGGCGGGCCTCGTGGAGCAGGCAAATGACTATTACACGCGCGCTGGCCAGGTGTACGAGGCGATGGGCGTGCAGGTGCCCGCGGAGCTGGTGCGCGACGTGGCGGCCCTCCAGATCGTCACCAGCCGCCCGCAGGCCGCGCAGCAGATGCTCGAGGCATTGGAACTTCGGCCGGAGCCCGAGGTCGCCGGAGTTGGCCCGGCCCTTTCCATCGCCGCCATGGACGCCGTGATGCTTCGCCCGCTGGTGGTTGACCAGGGCCCCGCACGCACAACCGCCGCCCAGCGCAGCGCGAACTTGATCCGCGCCCGTGGCATCGTGCCACTCCATCGGGCCTTGGGAGGCCTGTCTCCCTTGCCCGTGCCGGCGGACCCGACGGTGCCGGTGCCCGAGACAGCGCTGCCAGACGTGCTGGCAGACGCGCAAGCGCTTGCGGCGAAGGATCTTGCGCCCGATCGGATCCCCTGGCGACAGCGGTACGCCGTCGCGCTGTCAAACCTGGCATGGTTGGACGTTTTTGTCCGCGGACAGCCGACGGATGACAAAGTTCTGGAGGCTTTAGCGCTCTTGGTCCCCCCGGAGAGCCACGCCATGGCCCGCCTGCGCGGGTG
This sequence comes from Phycisphaerae bacterium, assembly GCA_041749155.1. Classification (GTDB taxonomy): domain Bacteria; phylum Planctomycetota; class Phycisphaerae; order Tepidisphaerales; family Tepidisphaeraceae; genus JAEZED01. The sequence goes on along the minus strand of JBGTBZ010000423.1, from coordinate 7,363 downwards.
GCAGCAATGGCGACAGGGCGATGCCGACACAGCGCGGCAGACGCTCGGGACGATTGCCGGCGACGATGCCTTGGCGGCGATGGGGCTCCTGCTGATAGAGGCCGAATCTGGTACCGACGTCTTCGACGCGGCGGCGGAGGTGCGCAACCGTCATCCGGGCGGCCTGGTGGGCGCGTTTCTGGGTGAAGGACTCGAGCAGTTCGATGCGCGCGTGGATCCGGCCGCGGATGAGGCCCAGGTGCGCCAGGCGCTGACGACGCTGCCCTCGCTGCTGTTTGACTTGCTCGACCCATCGAAAGTCCGCAGCTTTTACACGCTTCAGGCCGTTCCCCGCTCCGTGCGCAACGAGTACGGCCAGCCGCTGATCGTCGAGGTGCAGATCCGCAACAGCGGCCGGCAGGTGCTGACGGTCGGGCCCGAAGGGCTCCTTCGCCCGACGGTGAGGCTCGACGGCCATGTGCGACCGCAGGGCGAGCAGGGCCTGCTCATTCCAGGCGCTGCCGCAACAGAGCTCTGGGGCACCGTGCGGCTCGATCCCGGCGAACGTATCGAACAGGCCGTCCGCCTTGACGGCCGCGATCTCTCGGCGCTGCTGGCCCAGCGGCCGCACGAGACGGTGACGGTGACCGGGGATGTGACTACCAATCCCTCGCTCGTCCAGACCGACCAGGGCACGGCGCACATCACCGGCCCCGCGGGCCAGACCCAGCGCGTCCGCAGCGGCATGACGCGGCCGGGCTACATGCTGAACTTCGGCGATGAGGGCATGGCGGGAGAACTGGCACAGCGGATCGAGCGCGTTCGAGTCGGGGAGCCGCTGGAGCGCCTGCGCGTCGCCCAGTGGGCGATGGGGCAGGTCGAGATGATCCGCACGGCCGCGGGGCAGACGCGCCAGGACGGCGGTCCGCCGGAAGACATCGCCGCCATGAACGATATCGCAAGCCGGATCACCAATCCGCTTAGCCGGGCTGCGAGCGCCCTGCGTCTGAGCGGCCCGGATGCCGCCGCCAACGCGTGGGTGAAATACTCGGCCGCGGCGCTGCTTCCTGAGGGGGATGGGCGGAATCGGCTGCTGCGTGATTTGCTCGGGGCCGGTGCTTACGAGTCCCGCATGGTCGGGCTGGTGGGCGTGGCGCGGCTTGTGTCAGTGGATGAGGAGGCCGATCGCCTGCTGAAGCCGCTTGCGGAGGGCGATCCCGATCCGTCAGTGCGAAAACTGGCGCAGTCTCTTGTGCGGGCCCAACGGGAGCAGGCAGCCACGCAGCCCGCGCCGACCACGAATCCAGCATCGCAAACTGGGAACTGAGCCCGGAAGGCGGGCATATCTTGGCTCCCGGTCGCGGGTGCCGGTAGACTTTTGGTGTGGGGACAATTTGGGCTTTTTCGAACCCGGCGATGAGCCATCCGACCGATCCATCCCCAGCACCCCCGCGGCGGCGGCGGCGCAGTTTCTCGGAGGACTTCCAGCGGTTCTTCCTGCGCGGCCTGGGGACGCTGTTGCCGACGGTGATCACGATCGCGCTGATTTGGTACGTATTGAACTTCCTGTGGGATTCGATCGGGTGGTACATCATCTGGGCGATCGGTCGGCTCTGGTTGCTGGCGGTGCAACAGGGCTGGATGGAACCGACCAGCGCCGGCTACATCAGTCGGGAGTTCATTGACGAGTGGTACACCAAGCCGCTGGGCGTGCTGCTGGCGCTGGTGTTGATCTACCTGGTGGGTCTGCTGGTCGGCAATTTCATCGGCCGGGCCTTTTACCGGCTGGCGGAGCGGCTGGTGATGCGGGTTCCGGTCGTGCGGGCGCTATATCCGGCGGTCAAGCAGGTGACGGACTTTCTGCTGACCGACCGCGAGACGCAGTTTGCCGGGAGCCGCGTGGTGGCGGTGCAGCCGCATGAGAGCGGGATCTGGTCCGTCGGGCTGGTGACCGGGGGTGGGCTGGCCCCCCTGACGGAGAAGACGAAGCAGGAAATGGTGACGGTTTTCGTCCCCAGCAGCCCAACGGCGTTCAGCGGCTACGTGATGGTGGTGCCGCGAGCGGGGGTGGTTGAGCTTCCGATGACGGTCGAGGAGGCGATGCGGCTGCTGATCAGCGGGGGCGTGATCGGACCACGAAAGCTGTCAGGAGAGCCGGATCGAGCCCTCCTGACGCCTGCGGCGGGTCCTGCGGAGCGCGAGGCCGCCCGTCTGTCCTCGGCGGGGGGCGCCAAGCTGCAACGTAGAATCGCACCCGAAGCAACCGCCTGAGCGTACGTACGTGCAGGCTGCGGCAAGCTGCCCCGGCCTGCAAACGCCATTAAGCCGGTGGCGGACGGTCGGCTACAATCGCCGCCGATAACCTGCCACGGCGCTGTATCGCCGATTGCAGGGAGGATTATTCCATCGGCAGGCGGCGGCCGGCGAGCGCAAGCTGCGGGACGCCCGGACCTGCCTTAAGGAGCCCAGACCAAATGCACGTGCTGATTACCGCGCGACATCTGAACCTGACCCCGGAGATCAAGACCTACGCCGAGGAGAAGGCAGGAAAGCTCGTCAAGTATTATGACCTGATCCAGGAGATCGAGATCACGATCGAGAATGGAGAGAAGACCGGCTACCACGTCGAGATGATCGTCAACGCCGAGCATCGCAACATGTTCGTCGCCAATGCGCGCAGCTCGACGATCGAGGGGTGCATCGACGCCTGCCACGACAAGCTGGGCCGGCAACTCACGGAGCACAAGAGCCGGCATCGCAACCGCAAGCACCCGGAATCCGGCGCCGAGGCAAGCACCATACGCCATACCCCCGTCTGAGCCTGGCCGCGCTGGCCGCTGCCGCTGCTGTTGCTTATCCTCCTGACAATGACTCTTGCAGAACTCGTTCAGCACGAAGCCGTAATCACGCAACTGGAGGCCACGGATCGCGATGGAGTAATCCGTGAGCTGGTGAGCGCTCTCGTCGCGGCCGGAGCCTTGGAGCAGAGCACCGCCGCGGTGATCGGCAAAGCCGCCATCGACCGGGAGAAAAAGGGGTCCACGGGTTTTGGTAAGGGGGTGGCCATCCCGCACGTGAAGCACAAGACCGTGCAGAAACCGGTCGCGGCGCTCGGCAACAGCCCGTCGGGGGTCGATTTCAAGAGCTTGGACGGGCAGCCGGTCTTCAGCGTGGTGCTGCTGGTGTCGCCCGACAGCGCCGACCAGCATCTCGCGGCCATGAACGTGATCTGGCCGAAGCTGAACAACGACCGTTTCCGGCGTTTTCTCCGGCAGGCCCGTAGCCGGCAGGAGATCATTGAGCTGCTGCACGAGGCGCAGGGGATGTGAGCGTGCGGCGGGCGGCCGAGTTCCAGGAGCAGCGGGTGGCAAAGGTAGAGCGTGAGATCGTCGTGAGCAACGAACACGGCCTGCACGCGCGACCGGCGATGCAACTGGTAGATTTGGCGAATCGGTTCGAGAGTGATATCACGCTCACCAGGCCCGCCGAGGAGGGGGCCGAGCCGACGGTGGCCGATGCCAAGAGCGTGATGAACGTCATCACCCTCGCGGCCACAAAGGGCACGTGCCTGCACCTGCGTGCCGACGGCCCTGACGCCGAGTCCGCCGCCGACGAGATCGCCCGGCTCTTCCAAGAGCGTTTTGGGGAAGACGACTGAACGAGAAAGGAACGGAGGTTAAAGGATCAGGGGCGCGGCAGGATCGACCCGGGCCGTCCACTGCGGCGATCCCCTCCCGCCTGAGCCTTCCTCCTTTGCATCATGGAGATCCTGAAGGGCATAGGCGTGTCTCCCGGCGTCACGATCAGCACCGCCGTGGTGCTGGACGCGGAGGACATCCTCATTCCCCATCGAACCGTCTCCGCCGATCAGGTCGAATCGGAGATCGAGCGGCTCAAGGGGGCCCTGGTCCAGGCCCGCGACGACCTGCGGCGGTTCGCGGAGGAGATAAAGCAGAAGCACGGCAAGGAAATCGGCGGAATCTTCGATTTTCACGTCGGAATCCTGAGCGACCCTGCCCTCGAGAAGCAGATGGTCGGAGCGATCGTCGAGAAGCAGTTCACGGCGGAGTACGCCACGAGCCAGGTGATGCGCCGACTGGCTCAGCAATTCGACGCGATGACGGACCGTTACCTGTCTGAGCGTGTAAAGGACATCTACGACTTGGAAAAGCGGGTTCTCCGCACCCTGATCGGCGCCGCCCACGAGGGCCTGACCCGCTTGGACAGGGAGGTGGCGGTCATCGCCCATGACCTGCTCCCCAGCCAGACCGCGGCCCTGGATCGCGTGCACGTCAAGGGCTTCGCGACCGATGTGGGCGGCCGGACGAGCCACACCGCGATCGTTGCCCGGGCGATGAACATCCCGGCGGTCGTGGGGCTGGGGAACGCCACGATGGCCCTTTCGGGCGGGGACATGGTGATCATCGACGGCACGCGGGGCCTGCTGATCGTGGATCCGGACCTGGATCAGCTCGAGGAATATCGGGAGTTCGCCCGGCGGCAGGCGATGATGGAGGCGGACCTGGCGACCCTGCGGGACTTGCCGGGCCGTACTCAGGACGGGGTGGACCTGGCTCTGCTGGCCAACATCGAGTTTCCTGGCGAAATCGAGGATGCCCTGGCCCGCGGGGCGGACGGGATCGGCCTGTACCGGACCGAGTTCCTGTTCCTGGCCGGCGGGACCGAGCCAACGGAGGCCGAGCACTTCGAGGCCTACGTGAACGCCATGCAGAGCCTGGGTGAGCTTCCTCTGGTGATCCGGACGCTGGATTTGGGGGCGGACAAGTACAGCGTGGATCAGGCCCGGAGCCCAGAAAAGAACCCGTTCCTGGGAGACCGGAGCATCCGGCTGTGCCTGCACGATCTGCCGATGTTCAAGCGGCAGTTGCGGGCCATTCTCAGGGCAACCGGCGTGGTGGAAGCGGCGGATGTGCGGATCATGTTCCCGATGATCAGCACGATCATGGAGCTCCGGCAGGCGAAAATGGTGCTTCGAGACGTGGAGGAGGAGTTGGAGGACGAGGGGCTGGCATACAAGCGTGGGATCCCGGTGGGGATGATGATCGAGGTTCCCAGTGCCGCCCTGATGGCCAATAACTTCGCCAGGGAGGTGAATTTCTTCAGTATCGGGACAAATGACCTGATTCAATACACGTTGGCCGTCGATCGGACCAACGAGCGGGTGGCGGGCCTGTACAACCCTGCCCACCCGGCGGTTTTGAGCCTTATCCGGGATGTGATCCGGGCGGCCCACCGCAATAGCATCGGAGTGAGCGTTTGTGGCGAAATGGCGGGAGATCCGCTATACACTCTGCTGCTGCTTGGCTTGGGACTGACGACGTTCAGCATGAACGGGCCGGACGTCCCGGAGGTGAAGAAAGTGCTCCGGACGACCACAGCCAGGCACGCCCGCGAGGTCGCCCGCCGGGTCATGAGCTTTGACTCCGAGCGTCAGGTGATCCACTACCTCCAGGAAGAACTGCGAAAGATTCTTCCTGAAACGTTTTGAGCGGGCAGACGTACGACCAGTGGGCCCCCGGCGAGCCGGCGGGCCGCAAAAGGCACCCAAGTCCGGGCATAGGAGGCCCGGTAACCCAGACCAACCACCTTTGCTGAAGGGGTTGACCGGGGCCGAGTGAGACGGTTACGCAGGGCAGGCCGATGTAGGCCTCGCCGACGGCAGGTTTGAGTCGCCACCCGTTAAGCCGGGGCAACGGCCGCTCCCTCCGACTACAACCCGTTTGGGCTTGCGTTTCGACCGTCGCGCCAGGTCTCCCGGCGACGACATGAATGGCTAAAGAACTACTCGTAAACGTCTCTCGGGGCGAAGAAGTACGCGTTGCCCTGGTCGAGGACGGCCGTCTCGAAGAGATCTATCTCGAACGCGACTCCGCCGCTTCCAACGTCGGAAACATTTACCTTGGGAAGGTCACCAACGTCGAGGGCAGCATCCAGGCCGCCTTCGTGGACTTCGGCTACGGCCGAAACGGCTTCCTGCACGTCCAGGACCTGCACCCGGATCATTTCCCGGACGGCGGACGCTGGGACAGAATGACGGAGCGCGTCGGCAAGAAGATCGGCCGGCGCGACCGGCCGCCGATCCAGGACTGCCTGCGGCGGGGGGACCAGATCGTCGTGCAGATCATCAAGGAGGGTATCGGGACCAAGGGCCCGACGCTGACCAGCTACCCGAGTATCCCGGGGCGCTTCCTGGTGATGATGCCCGGCGTCGAGCAGATGGGCGTCAGCAAGAACATTGAGGATGAGGAGGAGCGCCGGCGGCTCCGTAAGGTGCTGGATGGCCTCAAGCCCCCGAAGGACGTGGGCTTCATCATCCGCACGGCGGGGATGGGCAAGACCAAGGCGGAGCTGGAGCGCGATTTCAAGTACCTGACGCGGCTGTACGAGCAGATTGAGCACCACAAGAAGAACGCCCGTCCGCCGACGCTGCTGTACAGCGAGGGGGACCTGGTGACGCGCACAGTTCGCGACGTCTGGAGCAGCGACGTGGACCGCGTCGTCTGCGACGACCCGGAGACGGCGCTGCGGATCAAGCAATTCTTCAAGCTGCTGATGCCCCGGACGAAGGTGAACGTCCAGCTTTACCAGGGGCACGTGCCGCTCTTCCACGCCGCCGGCATCGAGGCGGAAATCGAGACGATGTTCAGCCGCCACGTGCCGATGCCCAGCGGCGGGTCGCTTGTCATCGATTCGACAGAAGCCGTTGTCGCGATCGACGTCAACAGCGGCAAGTTCCGCGAGCACGCCGATGCCGAGGAGACCGCCTTCCGCACTGACATGGAAGCGGCCGAGGAGATCTGCCGCCAGCTTCGCCTGCGCGACCTGGGGGGTGTGGTGATCGTCGATTTCATCGACCTGCGCTACAGCCGGCACCGCGAGGCCCTCTTCAACAAGCTGACCGACCTCTTCAAGCAGGACAAGGCCAAGAGCCGTCACCTGCCGATGAGCGAGTTCGGCATCGTCGAGATCACCCGCCAGCGGATGCGGCCGGACCTGAAGAAGAGCGTCTTCATGCCCTGCCCCTGGTCCGGCGGCACCGGGTACATCAAGACGCCCGAGAGCATGGCCCTGGACGTGATGCGGCGCTTGCGCGTCGCGGCGGCTGACGAGCGAGTGACGGGCATCGAAGTCCGGCTCTTTCCGACAGTTGCGCTGCACGTGCTCAATACCAAGCGCCAGGCTCTGGCAGACCTGGAGCGGCAATCAGGCAAGAGGATCACGCTGCGCCAGGATGAGTCGCTGGCCGCGGATGACGTCGTTCTGGAGGTGGTGGACGATCGCGGCGGCCAGGTGGCGATCGAGTCGCTGCAGCCTGTGGTGGCCGAGCAGCCGGATACGGGCGGGCGTCGCCGGCGTCGCCGGC
>JBGTBZ010000422.1:0-2681 GCA_041749155.1 Phycisphaerae bacterium | reverse complement strand
CGCCACGCCATGTTCGACAAGGCCAGCGGCACCGACGCCCCCCGCAAGGTCCTCGCCGCCCGCGGCGACCTCGCACCGCTCTTTGCGCAATGGCGGCGCGAGTGCGAGCAGTTCAAGCAGGTCCGCCGGGCCTGGCTGATCTACCCAGAGAGATAGCCACGGATCATGAAAGGTAACCGAGGTTCCTCAATGTTCGACCGCACCCTTATCGAAACCTATGCCGCCGGGGGGCAGAAACTGCGCGAGGCCGTCGCGGGCCTGTCAGAGCAGCAGCTCCAGGCCTTTCCGATCCCTGGCACGTGGTCCATCCAGCAGATCGTCGTGCATCTGAACGACTCGGATGCCGTTGGCATCGACCGCATGAAGCGAGTCGTGGCCATGGAGCGGCCGCTGCTGATGGGGTACGACGAAAACACGTTCATGGCCCGCCTGCGCTACGAGGATCAGCCGGTGGCCCAGACGCTGGAGCTGTTCGACCTGGGCCGGCGATTGTGGGCGATCACGCTCCGGAGCTTGGCGGATGCGGACTTCGAGCGCGTGGGCATCCACAGCGAGCGGGGGAAGTTGACGCTGGACGAGTTGATGAAGGACTACATCCGCCACCTCGATCATCATCTGGGTTTCATCCAGAAGAAGCGTGGGCTGCTGGCCGGCGGTTCAGGCGGTTGACATGACAGTCTGTCGGGGAGGCTTGTCGATGTGAATCCAAGGTGTCGGCCCAGCGAAGGCAAACCTAGGTGGCTTCGGGGTTTATCAATTTGAGCCCGCAGCCCAGTAGAACACGCTGGCGACGGGGATCGGTGGATAACCCGTCGCGTCCGGCAACGACGGATACACCGCCCGCGGGCCTTGGGTAGTCTCGGCCGTTGCCGGTGTTGGTTTTCTCGCCGGCTAAAGTGGAGCAAGCCGCCCGTCCGAAATACAAAATCGGGTGCAGGAAGTCTTGCCATCCACAAGATATTGTGTAGGCTGGACGATTACCGCCCCGATTTAAGGTTTCGGAAGCCAACCGGGGCGAAAAAAGGGCTTCCCAGCAAGTGCGGCGGTCGGTGGAACGGGATGTTGGCTTCTTGCGGTACAGCAGTTGCCCCGCAGTCAGCAGACCCGCCGCTGCCGCAGGGTTAAAGCAGGCGACCCGGGCGAAGCATGGTGGCGACGCCCCGGGAGGTCCGTGGCGGCGCTGTCCACGAAGGAGCCGACGAAGTGAGCGTTCTCTGTGACTCCCAAATTCGCGAGCTCGTCGGCATCGAGCCCTTCGACGAGAACATCAAGCGGCCCGGCCGCATCAGCTACGGCGTCAGCAGCTACGGCTACGACGTCCGGGTCGGCACTCTGTTCAAGATCTTCACGCCGACCCCGCCGCACGGCGGGCAAACGATCGTCGACCCGAAGGCCTTCGGGGACGACATGTTCGTGACGATCGATACGAGAAACACGAATAAGGACCATGTGGTCATCCCGCCCAACAGCTTCGCGCTGGCGGAGACGGTGGAGGTGATCCGGGTTCCGCGGGACGTGCTGGCGATCTGTGTTGGCAAGAGCACGTATGCGCGATGCGGGCTGATCGTGAACGTGACGCCGCTGGAGCCGGAATGGCGTGGGAAGGTGACGCTGGAGATCAGCAACACGACGCCCCTGCCGGCGAAGGTGTATGCGAACGAAGGGATCGCCCAGATGATTTTCCTGCAGGCCAGCCGCGTGTGCGCGGTGAGCTATGCTGACAAGGGAGGCAAGTACCAGGACCAGGCGGGGCTGACCCTGCCGAAGGTGGATTAGGCCTTTTGCCTGAGGAGGAAACGAACAGGCGACGGCTGGAGCGAGGAAGCGAGGCGATGTGTCCAGGAGTTGAACCGGCGGTCATGCGGCCGCCGACTCCGCGGGATGCAGCCAAGAAGGAGAAGCTTCAATGAATCGTATGACATGTATCGCTCTTTTATCTGGTTGCCTTGGCTTTGGCCTGGCGGGTTGCATGACCACAGAGCCGACAATGGCTCCGCTGCCGCGTGAGCTTGCGGACCGCCCGACCTTGAGGAGCGTTCCGGCCGATTCGCACTACGTGGCAACATCGCCCGGGATGGGTGGTTTCACCTATCCCTTGCTGAAAGGCCAGCCCTACTACGTTGTGGATCTCGAGGCCGACCGAGTTCTGTCCGAAGGCGTGGCCGACCGCGATGGCGAGTTGGAGCTCAAGGACGGGAAGGTGACCTTCGCAGGCAGGACGCTCTTCGAAGGTGAAGCTGAAGGTGGCCGGCGGATCGGATTGTTCGTGAAGCGAGAGTTGCAGCAAACCTCGTGATGATGTTGTTGCAGCACAGATAGGACGGGCAACATGAGATCGGAGATGCACGGCTCACTCGCCGTGAGAGTATTCCTCTTGTCGCTACTCGTTGGCCTGGGCCTCCAGGGCTGCGGTCAGGACCGTGCCGCCCGCGAAGAGGCTCTGGCCGACGAGGCAGCGACCGGGCGGAGCAGCCAGGGTGATCGATCCGACGCCCTGCCTCCGCCGGAGCTGCGGTCGGAGGTTACCGATCGCGAGACGCTGAACGTTCCGCCGGAGCTGGCGAATCTGAGGCCGGTGGAGGTACTGCCGGCGGGGGAGCAGATGACGCTCTATCGGGCGATGGGCCCCCTTCGGCTGCGCGTGACGGCCCCAAGCGGCGCGACCCTGACGGAGATCGAGA
>JBGTBZ010000421.1:0-1955 GCA_041749155.1 Phycisphaerae bacterium | reverse complement strand
ATCCCGCGGATCACCGTCGCGGAGCTGGAGGAACTCGATCTGGACGATGTCGTGGTCGAGCGAAGCGTCCTGGAGATCATGAAGGACGCCGAGCACAGCCGTTCGATCCAGATCATCAACGGTCTGAAGCCCGGCAATCTGACCCGAGCCCTGAACGGGGAGCACGTCGGAACGATCATCACCGCGTGAGAATGGGGACGAGGGGGACGCCATGACGGATGGAGCACAAGAGCAGGTGGTCGATCGTCGCCATCACGTGCGGTCGCTGCTGATGCGGGAAAGCCTCCTCGACAAGGAGGTGATGTCCGCGACCGAGACCCCGGTGGTGCGCATGCTGCCGGAAGCGCACGTCATCAAGGTGGGGGGGCGCTCGATTCTGGATGGCGGCAAAGCGACGACCTACCCCCTGGTCGAGGCCATCGGGACGCAGCTTGGCGAAAAGAAGCTGATCATCGGCGTGGGCGGTGGGGTGCGCAGCCGGCACACGTTCTCGATCGGCATCGATCTCGGGATGCCCACCGGCGTGCTGGCGCAGCTTGCGCTGGCCGACGCGCTGGGCAATGCGCACATGCTCGGCACATTGCTTTCGCCGTACGGGGTGGTCGCGCCCCCGCCGGAGGTTTTCGGGCATCTGCTGCCGCTCATCATCCAGGCGGTGCCGGGGGTGATCTTCAACGGCGACCCGCCCTACTCCCTCTGGGAGCGGCCAGCGGCGGTGGGCCGCATCCCGCCGCACCGCTCGGATGCCGGAGCGTACCTGCTGGCGGAGTGCTTCGGCGTGGCGACGATGACGCTCATCAAGGATGTCGACGGTCTCTATGACCGGGATCCCAAGGAGCATCCCGACGCGCGCTTCATCGACGAGATCACGGTGGGCGAGCTGCGGGAGCGCAAGCTGCCGACCTTGCCGTTCGACCGGGTGCTCCTCGATCTGCTGGACAATGCGCGGCTCGTGACGCGGATTCAGGTCATTAACGGGCTGGAGCCGGATCGGCTGGCGGGGGCGTTGCGAGGCGAGCGGGTGGGGACAATTGTGCGGAAGGATGGAGAGACGTAGCGGGGCGTCAAGAAACCGATTTGTCCTTGGCGCCTTCCCTCGTCCTCTGCCCACCTGACCGGCCATCCCCGCCGCCAGAGCCACGACCATCGCCGGAGTTAGGCTTGCGGGGGCGGTTGGCTGTTGGGGCGAATTGCTCGTTATAGAGCTTGGCGTAGAGCCCTCCCTGTTGGAGAAGATCCGCGTGCGTGCCGCGCTCGACGACGCGGCCGCGGTCGACGACCAGGATCAGGTCGGCGGCGAGGATGGTGCTCAGGCGGTGGGCGATGGCCAGAGTGGTGCGGTTGCGCATCAGGGGGTCGAGCGCGGCCTGGATCAATCGCTCCGAGTGGGTGTCGAGAGCGCTGGTGGCCTCGTCCAGGATGAGGATGCGGGGGTTTTTCAGGATGACGCGGGCGATGGCGATGCGCTGCTTTTCCCCGCCCGAGAGTTTGTAGCCGCGCTCCCCGACGATCGTGGCGTACCCCTCCGGCAGCTCCATGATGCGGTCGTGCATCGCCGCGGCAGCGGCGGCGGCTTCGATTTCCGCCTGGGTCGCGTCCAGCCGGCCATAGGCGATATTTTCGCGGATAGTGGAGTGGAACAGGTACGTCTCCTGGGTGACCAGTCCGATGATGCGCCCCAGGCTGGCCAGGGTGGCGTCGCGGATGTCGATGCCGTCGATGGTGATTGAGCCGGTGTCGACATCGTAAAAGCGGGGAAGCAGCAGGGCGATGGTCGTCTTGCCCGCCCCGCTGGGGCCGACCAGCGCCGCCAACTGGCCGGGCTCGCACTCGAAGCCGATATCGACCAGACCGAACGGGGCGAGGTCAGGGAGGCGCTCCTCGTCATCGGGGCTCGCGCCGTTCGAATCGGTCAAGGCGCCTCGCTGGCGGGCGCCGCCCCGCGCGCTGGCATC
>JBGTBZ010000420.1:0-8983 GCA_041749155.1 Phycisphaerae bacterium | reverse complement strand
TGCTCGCTCCAGTGGCGGTAACGTGATGTAGCGCCAGAACCTTTTTCTCCGCAACCAGCGCCTTCCGAGTGCGGGCGCTGGTTTCTTGCGCGCTGGGCGCGGGTGACTCTTCGTCGCTGAAGCAACGAGGCCCGGAAGGATGCGTCACTCGCTGCGACTGACGGCAACCTGCGCGGGGCGGATGACTCGTCCGTCGAACTCGTAGCCGGGCTGGAGCAGGCGGGTGACCGAAGTCGTAGGGTAGTCGGCAACCTCCTGCATCAGCGCTTCCATGTGCGTCGGGTCGAAGGGCGTGCCGGGGTCAGGGGCGATACGTGCGACGCCATTCTTCTCAAGCACGTCGAGCCACTGGTCGTAGATGCTGCGCACGCCCTCAAGGACGGTGCCCATGTCAGAGGTCTCGGGGACGTCGATGGCGCGCTCGAGGTTGTCCAGCACCGGAAGGAACGCCTTCACGAGTTGCCCCGCGGCGACGCGCAGGCGCTGGTCCAGCTCCTTCTCGAGTCGGCGATGGCTGTTCTGGTAGTCCGCCTGGGCGCGGGCCAGCTTCTCGTATAGCGCTTTCTTCTCAGCGCGGAGATTCTCGATCTCCGCCTGCAGCGCATCTTCCTCCGACATCGCCGCGGCCTCTTCCGGCGAAATCTCCTCAACATCCTGTCGTCGGTCGTCGCTCATCTCTTAGGCCTTTCGCCCTCCTGCGCCTGCCGCACCCGCGTCGCCCCAGCACGGCTTCCCCTTCGGATGAAGCCGTGGCACCCCGCTGTCCTAATCGCCACCGATCATAGCTTTGAGCTTCTCCAGAAAGCTGCGTCGCTGCGGCATCGCCCCATGGTCGTGCACGCTGGCATCCTCGGTCACTGCATATTGCTCCAGCAACTGTCGCTGCTCATCGGTCAACCGCCGCGGGATCTCGATCAGCGCCTGCACGATCATGTCGCCGCGGCGGTAGCTGCGGACGTCGGGCAGCCCTTTACCGCGTATTTTGAAGATCTCGCCGTGCTGGGTGCCCGCGGGGATGTCCAGGACGTCGGTGGAGGGCTGCTTCGGGATTTCGCCGTTGGTCTGAGCGGACTCGGTTTGCGGCATCCGGAGGGCGGGAACGCTGATGGTGGCGCCCAGTGCCGCCTGCGTGAAGCTCACGGGCACCTGGCAGACCAGGTCGTTGTGGTGCCGCGTGAAGACCGGGTGTGGCCGGACCGTCACATAGCACAGCAAATCCCCCGCCGGGGCGCCGGGCTCACCTGGCTCACCCTCGCCGGGTAGCCGGACCGCCTGCCCCTCGTGGACGCCCGCGGGGACCTTTACCTGAACCACGCGCTTCCTCTTCGTTCGCCCTGAGCCGCTGCAGGTGGCACAGACGTCCTTGGGATCAACCACCTGCCCGCGTCCGCGGCAATGCGGGCAGGTCGTGACCATGCGGAACATCCCGCCGAAGCCCTGCTGGGCGACGCGGCCCTGGCCGTTGCAGGTGGGGCAGCCCCTGGGGCGCGCGCCGGGCTTGACACCCTGGCCCTTGCAGGTCTCGCAAAGCTCCTGGCGCTGGAATTCGAGCGTTTTGTCGGACCCTGACGCCACTTCCTCCAGCGTCAGCTCGATCTGCGTCTCCAGATCCATCCCCCCCGCCATCCGCCGGCCGCCCACGGTGCCGCGCCGGGCGGAGCGTCCGCCGCTGAAGCCGAAGATGTCCTCGAACATGTTGAAGATGTCCGCGACATCCACATGCTGGAAGTCATGGGCCTGCCCGCGGACGCCTTCGTGTCCAAATTGGTCGTAGCGGTGCCGTTTCTGGGGGTCTGAGAGGACCTCGTAGGCCTCGGCACACTCGCGGAACTTCTGCTCGGTCTCCGGGTCTCCGCCGTTGCGGTCGGGGTGGTATTTCATCGCCAGCCGGCGGTAGGCCTTCTTGACCTCCTCCTCGCCGGCGGTGCGTGTGACGCCAAGGACCTCGTAATAATCGCGCTTTGTGGCGGGCATGGCGTTGTAACAGTCTTACTGACTTACATCGGCGAGGTTCGTGGGGGCTCACCAGGGGAGGTCCAGGGCGATATGGATGGCCTCTGAGATGGCGTTCATGGTCTCCTGATCGGTGTGCGAGATGAACGCAATCAGGTTTGTCCTGTGCACCGTCAGGATGTTGTGGCAGTTGGCAACGGAGCGGCGGTCGAGGCCATGCTGTTCAGGGGTCAGGAGCACCTCAGTGTCCAAGCCGCGAACCCGCGAAGTGACGGGGACCAGCGTGACGTTCGTAAGTCGCGACAAGGCGGCATCGCTCGTCAGGATTACCGCAGGCCGAATGCCGGCGCTGCCGATCCGAGCCCACCAGATGTCGCCGCGCCGAGCCACATTGTTCATTGCCCGTTGCTCTCCCGTTTGCCATTGGCCGGGTAGGAGGGCCAGTCACTGAAGTCCTCGGATTCCAGCACCTGGCCCGCCATTTCGGCGCCGGCCTCGCCGATCAGTTGGTCCTCTGCGGCCGCTTCATCGACAGGCTGCTCCTCGAGAATCGTCACCAACGCCCGACGCGGCCCTGGGAGCTTTACCGGCTCGGAGAGGCGGATCGTGCCATTCTGGCTGATCGTGGCTTCGATTGTCCTGGGCATGTCGGATTCTAGAGGAGGTCGGGCAGGTTGGAGGGCATTATGGAGCTTGGCGCCGCCGTCCCGCATTCCGGGCAGAGTTCCGGCGACTCCCGCAGATCGTAGCCACAACGGACGCAGCGTCTGGGTGTCCCGCATTCGGGGCATCGCTGCGGCGATTCACGAAGATCGTAGCCGCACCTGGTGCATCGCCCCTGGGCGGCCCATTTCCGCGCGCGATGGCCACGAAGGCGCCAGGCCGCCGGAATCGCCAGCAGGAGCAACGGCCAGAGCGGGATGGCGGTGGCGGAGATAAACGCTGTCGCCATGGTCTGGTTCACGTAAACGCGCGGCGTTGAGACGGGCCCGCTGGCGAATCCAAGGCGGTTCCAGGGCCGGTCCGCCAGTCCCTGCTCCAAAGCGGCGACTGCAACGGTGGCCATCGCTCGCCCCATCGGATCGGCCGGGGCGTCGTCGGAGGCGGGCCCGCCCCAGAGCGAGATGACGCCCAGGCGCGTGAGATCCGCCCGCAGCTCCGGATGGTCCTCGCCGGTCTGGAGATACGCGACTACCGGTGGCGCCGGACTCCCGGCGGCATCGGAAAGCTCCACGCGCTGGCGGACGACGAACAGGCGGCCATCGATGAGCAGGAGAAAGCCGCGGTCGTGAGTCTGGGCGGTGCCGGCGGTGGGCCAGGGGATGCCGATTTGCGGCCACCAGAAGTAGCTTGCCATCCAAGCCACCGCCGCCGAGGCCGCGACGGCGAGCAGCAGCATCGAGATTGCCCTTCGCACGCGTCGCATGGCTAAACAGAGCGAGGGGCGGTGCGCGCCCCTCGCTTTTGCGATCTGTCGCCTGCCGTGTCAGGCCACGGCCCCCGCGACGGGGCTCTGCTTCTTGTCCTTGTCCTCCTTGAGCTCCGTTACCAGAACATCCGTCGTCAGGGCCAGGCCCGCGACGCTGGCGGCGTTTTTCAGGGCGGTGATGACGACCTTGGCGGGGTCGATAATGCCGGCCTTCAGCAGGTCCTCGAACTTGTCCTGCCGGGCGTTGTAGCCGAAGTTGGGATTGCTGCTCTCAAGCACCTTGGCGACGACGACCTCGCCATCCTCGCCGGCGTTGTCGGCGATCTGGCGCGTCGGGTAGCGCAGGGCCTCGGCGACGATCTCGAAGCCGACCTTTTCATCCCCCTTGGCGGAGCGCTTGCCCGCCTCGACGGCGGCGATGGCACGCAGCAGGGAGACCCCGCCGCCCGGGACGATGCCCTCCTCGGCGGCGGCGCGGGTGGCATGAAGGGCGTCATCGATGAGGTCCTTGCGCTCCTTCATCTCAGTCTCGGTGTGGGCACCGGCCTTGATGACGGCGACGCCGCCGGTGAGCTTGGCCAGGCGCTCCTGGAGCTTCTCGCGGTCGTAGTCGCTGGTGGTCTTCTCGATCTGCATTCTGATCTGCTCAGCGCGGGCGGTGATCTCCTTCTTCTTGCCGGCGCCTTCGATGATCAGTGTGCGGTCCTTGTTGATGACCACGCGCTTGGCGCGGCCGAGCTGCTCCATCTCGATGCTTTCGAGCTTCAGGCCCAGGTCCTCGCTGATGAAGGTTCCGCCGGTGACGACGGCCAGGTCGCCCATGATCGCCTTGCGGCGATCGCCGAACCCGGGGGCCTTCACGGCGCAGACATTGAGCACGCCGCGGAGCTTGTTGACGACGAGGGCCGCCAGGGCCTCGCTCTCGACATCCTCGGCGATGATCAGCAGCGGGCTGCCGGTGCCGACGATCTTGTTGAGCAGGGGCAGCAGATCGGCGAGGTTGCTGACCTTTTTCTCGTTCAGCAGGATGTAGGGGTCGGTCAGCTCGGCCTCGAGGGTAGTCGGGTTGGTCAGGAAGTAGGGCGAGAGGTAGCCCTTGTCGAACTGCATGCCCTCGGTGTACTCCAGGGCGGTCTCCAGGCCCTTGCCCTCGTCGACGGTGATGACGCCTTCCTTGCCGACTTTCTCCATGGCCTGGGCGAGCAGCTCGCCGATGTGCTCGTCGCCGTTAGCGCTGATGGTGGCGACTCTTTTGTAGTCGTCGCGGCCCTTGACCTTGCGCGACATGCTCACCACGTGCTCCGCGGCGATGTCGGCGGCCTTGAGGATGCCGCGCTGCACCTGCACTGCGTTCACGCCGGCGGTGAGGTAGCGCATGCCCTGCTCGTAGATCGCCTCGGCGAGAACGATGGCGGTGGTCGTGCCGTCGACGGCGACGTCGCCCGTCTTGGAGGCGACGGTGTTGACGAGCTTGGCGCCCATGTTCTCGAACGGGTCGGGCAGCTCGACTTCCTTGGAGACGGTGACGCCGTCCTTGGTGACGCGCGGCCCGCCGTAGGAGCGCTGGAAGATGACGTTGCGTCCGCGGGGCCCGAGAGTGGCCTTGACGGCCCGGGAGAGCTTGGAGAGCCCGCGGAAGACGGCCTGCCGGGCCTCGGAATCGAACTTCATTTGCTTGGATGCCATGGGGGTCTCAAATGCTGAATGAGGGATGCTGATGAGGAATGATCCGGAGGCGACAGCGGAGTGCTGCAATTGTGCCGAGCCGGCAACTGAGGGTCAGGGGTGCGGCGCTGAGGCGGAGCGTCCGACATTCCGCGTTCAGCATTCCGCGTTTACTCCAGCACGCCCAGCAGGTCGGTCTCGCGCAGGATGACGAACTTCTCGTCGCCCAGCTCGACCTCGGTGCCGCTGTACTTGCCGTAGACGACGGTGTCGCCCTCGCGCACGCTCATGGGAGCGCGTTTGCCGTTGTCGTCGAGCTTGCCGGGGCCGGCGGCGATCACCTTGCCCTTGGTCGGCTTCTCCTTGGCGGCGTCCGGGAGGACGATGCCGCTCTTGGTCTTTTCTTCCGCTTCGAAGCGCCGGACGATGACGCGGTCGGCGAGGGGCTTGAGTTTCGTTGCCATGATTCGGGTATTCCTTCTTACTTCGTTGCTTCAATGAACTGTTCAACGGTCAGGCCGGCGGATCGGATGAGGCCTCGCAGCGTGCCTTTGGCAACTTCCTTGTGGTCCGGCACGCTCAGCGTCGCGATTTCGCCTTGCTTGGTCAGGATCATGTGGCTGCTCGACTGGCGGGCGACGATCCATCCGAGCTTTTCAAACACCCGCACGACCTCACGGCCGCTCATGACCGGGAGCGCGGGCATCAGACCTTCACTTCCACCTGCTGCGTCTCGACGGTCAGGGGGAGGCCCTGTTCCTGGCGAACGTCAAGGCAGAGCTTAATCGCGTCACGGATGTTCCGCAGAGCCTCCTCCTTGGTCTTTCCCTGGCTGACGCAGCCGGGAATCGACGGGCATTCAGCGACGTAAACGCCATCCTCGTCGCGCTCGATGGTCACCTGAAACTTCATACCTTGCCCTCGTCGTTCATTACCACTAGTCGTTCATTACCACTAGTAGTCCATGTCATCCATCCCGCCTCCATGATCGTGGTCATGATCATGCCCGCCGCCGCCACCCTTCTTCTTCGGGGCCTCGACCACGATGCAATCCGTCGTCAGCAGCAGCATCGCCACCTCCGCGGCGTTCTGCAGGGCGGTGCGCTCCACCTTCGTCGGGGTCAGGATGCCCGCCTTCATCATGTCCACGTACTCACTCGTCAGGGCGTTGAAGCCGACGCCCTCGCCGCTTTCCATCACCTGGCGGACCACAACGCTGCCGGCATGGCCCGCGTTCTCCGCGATCTGGCGCAGCGGGCTCATAAGGGCTTGGCGGACGATCTTCACGCCAGTCAGCTCATCGCCCGCCAGCTTCAGCTTGCTTCCGCCGTTGAGGACCTTCATGGCGCGGATCAGGGCGGTGCCCCCACCGGGCAGCACGCCTTCCTCCACCGCGGCGCGGGTTGCATGAAGGGCATCCTCGATGCGGGCCTTCTTCTCCTTCAGCTCCGCCTCGGTGGCGGCGCCCACGTTGATCTGGGCAACGCCGCCGGCGAGCTTCGCCAGGCGCTCCTGGAGCTTCTCGCGGTCGTAGTCGCTGGTGGTCGTCTCGATCTCGGAGCGGATCTGGTCGATGCGGGCCTGGATTTCCTCGCTTTCGCCGGCGCCCTCGATGATGGTCGTGTTGTCGTTGTCGATCCGCACGCGCTTGGCGATACCCAGGTCGCTCAGTTCGACCTTCTCGAGGTCGATCCCCAGGTCCTTCATGATCGCCCGTCCGCCGGTCAGGGTCGCGATGTCCTGGATCATCGCCTTGCGCCGATCGCCGTAGCCGGGGGCCTTGACGGCGGCAACGTTCAGAATGCCGCGCAGCTTATTGACCACGAGGGTCGCCAGGGCCTCACCCTCGATGTCCTCCGCGATGATCAGCAGCGGCCGCTTCTTCTGCTGGATCTTCTCAAGCAAGGGCAACAGCTTGGTGGCGGCGCTGATCTTGTCCTCGTAGACCAGGACGAACGGCTTCTCCAGCTCCACCGTCATCTCGTCGGGGTTGGTGATGAAGTTGGGCGAGAGGTATCCCCGGTCGAACTGCATTCCCTCCACGACGTCGACGTAGGTCTCCAGGCCCTTGCCCTCTTCGACGGTGATGACGCCATCCTTGCCGACGCGCATGAAGGCGTCGGCCATGATCTTGCCGACCTCCGGGTCGTTATTGGCGGAGATGCTGGCCACGTTCTCGATGTCGCGCTTGCTCGTGGCGTCGATGGGCCGGCTCTGCTTCTGGAGGCTGTCCACAACGGCATCGACGGCCTTGCGGATGCCGCGGGCCAGGGCCATGGCGTCGGCGCCGCTGGTGATGTGCCGAGTGGACTCGACGAGGATCGCCTCAGCAAGCACCGTGGCGGTGGTGGTGCCGTCGCCAGCGACGTCGCTGGTCTTGCTGGCGGCCTCCTTGACTAGCTTTGCGCCGATGTTCTCGTACTTGTCCTTAAGCTCGATCTCCTCGGCGACGGTGACGCCGTCCTTGGTGATCGTGGGGGCGCCCCAGCCCTTGTCGATGACGGCGTTGCGCCCGCGGGGCCCGAGGGTCACCTTGACGGCGCGGGCCAGCTTCTGAACGCCGGTCAGAAGGCTCTTGCGGGCGTCCGTATCGAACTGAAGCGTCTTGGCGGCCATTGCGGCGGTTCTCCTGATTGGACTTTTGAGTCGTTTCCCTGATTGGCGAGTCGAGAATGAGAGGGTCCCTTAACAACGGCGGTGCCAGGAGGTTGAGGTGACATAAGCCGCGTTATTTACGGCACTTATGTCAAATCACCGCGGCGATGGTCGCCGGGATTACTGTCAGGGTGGCAGTTGAGCCGCAAGCTGGGTTCGGCGGCGTTGCCCTTTTGGCAGGAACCCGCGGTCGGGGTCCGCGATCAATTACCGGACGCCAACCTTCCTGCCGATAAGGGTTCTGGGAGGCGATCAATGTGTTACGCTTGCCCAGTTCCAACCACTTTGCGTCCCATGAGTTGTACCGACGCCCCGAATCGCCTTGCCACGGTCAAAACCGCCTGCTTCCGCGGGCGGGTGGCGTGCCTCGTTGCCGTTCTGGGCGGGCTTGCCGCCGGCGCGGCATGGGCGGAGGGCACGGAGCTTGCCCCCCCGCGGACCGATTCGCTGCTCTTTTCGGATCGTCCGAGCCTTGACTGGCCGGTAACGCCCGCCCGCACGGAGGCAGAGTCGGATGCGGAGACGAGGCCTGTTGCCGTGCCGCTGTCGCCGGTCCTCCTGCCGGCGGCGGCCGTCCTGGGATGGGCGATGCTCCGGAAGCGCCGCCGGCACCCGTAAATCTCTGTTCACAGGCCCCCGGCCTCACGACCGACGCGGGTGGCCTGGCGTGCCTGCTCCGCGAGGTCGATCTCGGGCGGATTGGGCTCGCGCTCGCGCAGGCGGCCGACATAAAGCGTCCAGACGGACCATCCCCGGACAGTGAGGACGGAATCGACCTTGTAGAGGCCACCTTCGGCGACGAAGAGGAGCTTGTTCTGCTCGGGATCCCAGCGCTTGGAGAGGAGCTGGGCCTCGCCCTGGTCGTCGCGCATGGCATCGATGACGCGGTCGAGAACCTGGTTGTGCACGGTGCGGGCGGGCATGATGCCGACGGGGATGTATCCGGGAATGCGCGCATGGATGACGCCGTATGCGGTGTCGCCCGAGGGGCTGATCCAGGCGAGATGGGTGTGGCGGTCGCTGATCTTGGGCGGATCCAACTTCCAGCCCGCCGGCGGTACGACCATGGCCTCGACGCGAGGCTCGAAATAGGCCTGGCCGATGCCCTCGACGGGGCGCGAGGTGGGCCGTTCGGAAGCGCGCAGCGTGGTGCGCGAGCAGCCGGCGATCAGGAGCAGAAGCAGGACGCAAAACAGGTACAGCCACGCACGGAACATCGCGGGCATTGTAGAGCCGCCTTGCCGCATCAGCCGTAATGAATGGCGTCGGATCGGCGGCTCG
>JBGTBZ010000419.1:0-4852 GCA_041749155.1 Phycisphaerae bacterium | reverse complement strand
GCAGCAGGACCGCCCCGCCCGCCAGCGCGATGACGGGCGCGGGGGCCGCTTTCCCAGCGACGAGGAGCTCGCCGCCGACACCCCGGAGGGGACGAAGTTCAACCCTCTTGTGCCCGAGGACAAGCTCTACATCCGCGACCTTCAGCGCATGGAGGTCGAAGAGCTGCACGAGCTGGCCAAGGTGGAGGGGATCGAGGATTTCGCCGGCCTGAAGAAGCAGGACCTGATCTTCCGCATCCTGCGCAGCCGCATCCGCAAGACGGGCCTGCTCTTTGGCGAGGGTGTGCTGGAGATCCTGCCCGACGGCTTTGGCTTCCTGCGCAGCCCGGACTACAACTACATCCCCTCGCCGGACGACATCTACATCTCTCCCAGCCAGATCCGCCGCTTCGGCCTGAAGAACGGGCACGTGGTGACGGGGCAGATTCGCCCGCCCAAGGAGAGCGAGCGCTACTTCGCCCTGCTCAAGGTCGAAAGCATCATGGGCGAGGACCCGGCGCGGGCCATGGAGGTGCGCAACTTCGAGGACCTGGTTCCGCTGCATCCCGAGAAGCGGCTGATCCTCGAGCATGGGCAGGAGGAAGTGTCCATGCGCATCGTGGACCTGGTCACGCCCATCGGCAAGGGTCAGCGCATGCTCATCGTCGCGCCGCCGCGCACGGGCAAGACGGTGCTGCTGCAGAAGATCGCCAACGCCATCAGCACAAACCACCCGGAGGCGATCCTGATCATCATGCTGGTGGACGAGCGCCCCGAAGAAGTGACGGACATGAAGCGTCACACCAGGGGCGAGGTCGTCAGCAGCACGTTCGACGAAGGCACCACCCGCCACGTGCAGGTGGCGGAGATGGTCATGGAGAAGGCCCGGCGATGGGTGGAGTACGGCAAGGACGTCATTGTCCTGCTCGACTCGATCACGCGCCTGGCCCGCGCCTACAACCAGGAGGTCGCCAGCAGCGGCAAGATCCTCTCCGGCGGTCTTGACTCCAATGCCCTGGCCAAGCCCAAGAAGTTCTTCGGCGCCGCTCGCTACATCGAGAACGGGGGGTCGCTCACGATCCTGGGCACCGCCCTCATCGACACCAACTCCAAGATGGACGAGGTGATCTTCGAGGAGTTCAAGGGCACGGGCAACAGCGAGCTTCACCTGGACCGCCGCCTCGTCGAGAAGCGCGTCTACCCCTCGATCGACATCAACGCCTCTGGCACCCGTCGCGAGGAGCTGCTGCTCGATCCGAAGGAGATGGAGCTGGTCTACCGCCTGCGCCGCGTCCTGTCGGACATGAACCCGGTGGAGGCCATGGAGCTGCTCAAGAGCCGACTGGAGAAGACCAAGAGCAACGCCGAGTTCCTGCTGAAGATGAACCTGGACTGATCCTGAAGCCACGAATGGCACGAATAGGCACGATCCGGAGCCGGAAACTCCGGTCGTTCGTTGTCCATTCGTGCCATTCGTGGCTCTCTGTCGCCTCTGGTACAATCCGCCTATGCCTGACACCGGAAGACAGACGGTTTTCGGCCGGAACATGGTCGCCACCAATGTCCCCATCGCCGTCCAGGCGGGGCTAGAGATCATGCGGGAGGGGGGGAACGCCGCCGATGCGGCGGTCGCGACGGCGGCGCTGATGACGGTCGTGGAGCCGACCACCAATGGCATCGGCGGGGATATGTTCGCCATCGTCAATGAGGGGGACACGCTCGCCGGGCTCAACGCCAGCGGCCGCTCGCCCGCGGGGTGGACGCCGGATCGCTTCGCCGATCGCCAGCGCATGCCCTCGATGGGGTGGGACACGGTCACTGTTCCCGGCGCACCCTCCGGGTGGGTTGCGCTGCACGAGCGCTACGGTAAGCTGCCCTTCGACAAGGTCATGGCCCCCGCCGTGCATTACGCGCAGCAGGGGTATCCCGTTTCGCCGATCATCGCCATGTACTGGCGGTCCGCGGAGCGACGCCTCGGGCGCGACGAGGAGTTCGGCCGCGTCTTCCTCCCCGGGGGTCGCGCCCCGCGGGCCGGGGAGGTTTGGAAGAGCGAGGATCACGCCCGCACGCTCGAAGACATCGGCCGCACCAGGGGCGAGACCTTTTATCGCGGCGACATCGCCCGCAAGATCGCCGCCGCTTCCGAGGCCGACGGCGGGGCGATGACCTTCGAAGACCTCGCCCAGCACCAGCCCCTCTGGCACACGGAGGACGAGCTGGTCAGCGCTGAGGGCTTCGGCGTGAAGCTGTACGAGATCCCGCCGAACGGCCAGGGCATCGCCGCCTGCATGTCCTGGGGCGTCTGCCAGGAGCTTGCGAACCTCCATGGCCCGGAGGACTGGTACAACCCCGACGGCCTGCACCTCCAGCTCGAAGCGATGAAGCTGGCCTTCGCCGATCTCTACGCCTACGTCTCAGACCCCGACACCATGCCTTTCTCGCCGCAGCGCCTGGTGGACTCGCGTTATCTTGCGGAGCGCGCCAAGCTCATCAGCCCGACCGAAGCCCAGGTCTACGCGCAGGGCGTGCCCACCGAGGGCGGGACCATCAACCTTGCCACCGCCGACGAAAGCGGCATGATGGTCTCGCTCATCCAGAGCAACTACGCCGGCTTCGGCAGCGGCATCGTCGTGCCCGGCACGGGCATCGCCCTCCAGAACCGCGGGGCGGGCTTCGTGCTCACCGAGGGGCATCCCAACCAGGTCGGCCCGCGCAAGCGCCCCTTCCACACGATCATCCCCGGCTTCGTGAAGAAGGACGGCAAGCCGCACATGGCCTTCCAGCTCATGGGCGGGCCCATGCAGGCCCAAGGGCACCTGCAGATGATGCTGCGCATCTTCGCCGCCGGGCAGGGCATGCAGGCGGCAGTCGAGGCGCCGCGCTGGCAGGTCGTGCAGGGGCACGAGGTCGAGTACGAGGACGGCTTTGAGCCCGAGGTCATCGACGATCTGAAGCGCCGCGGCCACCTGATGAAGCGCAGCGGCTTCGTCGGCTTCGGCGGCTGCCAGATGATCCGCCAGCTCGACAACGGCATCTTCGAAGGCGCCAGCGACAACCGGAAAGACGGCCACGCGGGGGCGTACTAAGCGACCCGAGCGAAGTGCCACGGCTTCACCCGCAGGGGAAGCCTGTCCGCCTACCTGAGCGAGCCTGGAACGCGCCGTCACGCGCCCGATGCAGGTGGTTATGGCCTAGGAGGTGCGCGAGCGTCTGTGAAACTGATAGAATAGTGATCGACGGCCTCGGATCCCCATGACCCAGCGAGACCTCCTAAAGCAGTTCGCCGAACTCCCCGCCGAGGCGCAGCGACAGGTGGCTGAGCTGATTGCATCGCTGCGCCAGCGTTATCAGCGGTCGGGAGGCGCTAAGGCCAACGCGGAGAACGGCCTGATGCAGGAGCCCTTCATTGGGATGTGGAGCGACAGGGATGATCTGGCCGACAGTGAGGATTGGGTCCGCAGGACCCGTCGCCAAGAGTGGGGCCGGGCCGGGTGATCCTGATCGATACCGACATCCTCATCGATGCGGGTCGCGGCATGCAGGAAGCGCTGCAGTTGCTGGAGCGCGACGGCGCGAAGTCGGAGCTTGCGGTCAGTGTCGTCACGCAGATGGAGTTGATCGTCGGATGTCGCAGCAAGGCCGAAGCCCAGAAGCTCGAGCGCTTTCTCGGCCGGTTCGACGTCGTCGCCGTCACCCCATCCATATCGACAGCAGCCGTGGAGTTGCTGCGCCGATACCGGTTGAGCCACGGTTTGTTGATTGCCGACAGCCTGATTGCCGCCACGGCGATGTCCTTGGACGTCGCATTGAGATCGAAGAACCAGCGCGACTACCGGTTCATCGAAGGTCTCGAACTCCTGCCTTATCCACCCGGCGCTTGATCGAGCGATCACGCGTCCGATGCAGGTAGTGATGCCGGAGCGGGTGAAGGGCAGAGGGCTTGCCTCTTGAGGCGTCGCTCAAACAAGCGCGAGCCAAGTGAGGCTGACGGCAAGTAGGACGGCACCGGGCGGAATCAGGAGTGCCGCAAGCCTCCAGCCGCCCCCGGGCATCGAGCGGGCCCGACGCAGCGCCAGGAGTAAGAACAGCATCGCTACGACTGCAAGCACCAGAATCCAGATCATGATCCC
Source organism: Phycisphaerae bacterium (assembly GCA_041749155.1). Taxonomy (GTDB): domain Bacteria; phylum Planctomycetota; class Phycisphaerae; order Tepidisphaerales; family Tepidisphaeraceae; genus JAEZED01. The sequence continues at coordinate 743 of JBGTBZ010000419.1, read as the reverse complement.
CAGCGGATAGCGTCCGTACGAGGAGGTGAGACGTATCAACCACGTCATGGGCATAGCGAACGCCGATGCGGCGAGGGCAAGCACGCAGACCTGGAAGGTGCCAAACGCCAACTTCGCTGTCGACCGATCGCCCACGCGCTCGCGCGCCTCGTACTCCAGCGGTGCCGGCTTGGTGCGCTCAGAAGTCATCGAGCCTCGTCTCCCGCATCGGGGTCCTGCACTTCCCGGTTCAGCAGCGCCTGGGCGGCGGCGCGGAGGAGCTCGGCTTCGACGGCGATGAACGTCTCCCGCAGGGCGAGGTCGGCTGGATCGTAATTCTGCGAAAGCTTATCGAAGCGTGAAAGTCCCGGATCCCTATTCCACTCTTCTTTGGGTCGCCAGTAGACTCCAGGCTCCGTTCGAGGGTTCAACTCGATCAATCTGAACGAGCTCTCGAGGGTGGTGCGTCTTCGGCCGGGCAGACTGATCTGGAACTGATGGTAGAGGAAATGGAGGCCGATGGCGCGCTCGATTGCATGGCCTTCCAAGCCGTCGGTCACATGGCTCAATGCCACCTTGAACGCTTCGAGCTGCTCTCTCGTCAGCACTCCTTCGATAGCGCCCGCGTCACGAATAGGCCTGAAGAGTGATGCGTGCACTCGTACGCGACCGCTTTCGAAGACCGAAATGACCGTCGTCGGTGGTGGTGGCCCGTCTCCTCCTCCAGCGCCCGGCTCGATCGTCCACGCCGCGATGACGCGCGC
>JBGTBZ010000418.1:0-7737 GCA_041749155.1 Phycisphaerae bacterium | reverse complement strand
CCTACCTCCACTCCGCCGCCATGGTGAAGGCGGGCATCTACCTGCTGGCGCGGCTCTGGCCGATGATGAGCGGGCTGGACCTCTGGCCGGTCCTGGTCATCGGCATCGGAGCAACTACGATGGTGCTGGGGGCCTGGATCGCCCTGCAGCGCGATGTCCTCAAGCAGATCCTTGCCTACACCACCATCAGCCAGCTCGGCCTGCTGGCGGCGGCATTTGGACTGGCTTCGTACACTCACAAGGGCGAGGCGAATGTCGTCTGGGGCAACGCCCAGATACTGAATCACGCGATCTACAAGGCCTCCCTCTTCATGCTCGCCGGCGGCCTGGCGCATACTTTTGGCAAGGCCACGCTCACCGAGCTGTGTGGAGCCCTGCATCTGCCGCGGCTTCGTCTGTATGCGCTTCTCATGCTGCTGGGGCTGATCGCCCTCGCGGCCCTGCCGCCAACTTTCAGCTTCTTTGCCAAGGAGGCGTTTCTCTACCAGATCTGGCATGCCATCGAACCCTCGCGCGACTGGCGCCTATGGCCCCTGCTCGTTGCCGCGGTGGCGACAAGCACGCTCAATGTTGCCATCATGGTCCGATTCGCGCGGATGTTCCTGCGGCGGCCGGCGTCGCACCATGAGGAGGGCCAGCCCGAACTCCAGCGGCATGGAGAAGCCGCTTCCCATCATCACGAGCACGGACCCGACTCGGGATTCTGGACCAGCATGCTCTGGCTACCCGCAGCCCTGCTGATCGCCCTCCAGTGGGCCGGCGGGATCGCGGGGCCGGTTGCCGCCCGGCTCATTGAGCCGTTCGAGGCGACCGCGTTCTACTGGGAGGCAGGCGACCTGAGCCTGCTGCATGCCTTCGAGGAGCCGGGCATACCGCTGCTCCTGAGCGTCATCGGAATCGTGCTAGGTGTCGTGCTGGGGTTCTCTCCTTTCCTGCGCCGCGAGCGAATGGATTGGCACGATCGTCTGTTTCCTGCCCTCTACGCTGTCGCTGTCGATGGTGGCGGACGCGTCTTTGGAGCCATACAGAATGGCCGGCTGTCGTTCTACATCCTTGTGCTGGCCCTGTCGCTCGTGGGCATGCTGACCTGGACCGGGTATGTGGACGGGCAAGCGAGCGGAGACTTCTGGCCCAGCGTGGAGCGGCTTCCAGCCTTCACCAAGGCCCCGGCCGGCTGGCTGCTGTGCGCGCTGGTCTGCACCGGCGCCATCACGATGGTGGTCGTGCGGGACAGGATCGTCCGCGTGCTCATCCTCGGGGTTGTCGGCTTCAGCGTTACCGGCGTCTACTACGTCTATGCCGCGCCAGACCTCGCTCTGACGCAACTCTCCATCGAGATCGTCTCGCTCATCCTCTTCCTGCTGGTGCTGGACCTGCTGCCTCGCGGTCGTCCCACCGGCGAGCGGGTTCTGCCGATGCGCCTTGCCGCATCGCTGCTGGTCGGCGGGGCGGCATTCGTCGTCACCCTCTGGGCCACCACCGGGGATCGGCCGGATCGCCCGCCGCTTCTGGCCGATGGCACTTCGCCTGAAACGCTGGGCGAGTATTTCCTGCGGAACAGCTACGCCGGACTCGATACCGCATGGATCAACCGCGACCTGGTCGGAGATGGCGTCGTCGATCGGGGGCCCGAGCACCTCTCCAGCTTCGGCTCCAAAGCCCCACCGCCGCCGGAGGAGGCCGAGGACGTCATAACGCTGCACAAAGGGGGCGGGGGCTCGAACGTCGTCAACGTCATTCTCGTGGATTTCCGAGGCTTTGACACCCTTGGTGAGATCACGGTCCTCGCCATCGCCGCCATGGGCGTCTGGACGCTGCTGCGCAAGCCGCCTTCCGCCTTCGATCGCGAAGCGACCGACAACCGCAGCGAGCCCTTCGACGACACCTTCCCCCAGCCTCCGCCCCCACCACCACCTTCCATGCTTCCGCGGGGGCGGGCGCCGGTGAACAGCGAGGAAATCGCCACATCCATCCTGCGCAACGCCGTGCGGGTTCTGATCCCGCTTGGCGTGGTCTTCGGCGGATACCTGTTCCTAAAGGGGCACCAGAGCCCCGGCGGCGGATTCGTCGCCGGCCTCGCGGCCGCGGTGGCGCTGCTGGTTTACCGGATGTGCTTCGGCTGCGAGGCGCTGTATCGCCTGCTCCCGGTCCGTGAGCGGACGATGCTGGGCCTTGGCCTGGCCCTGGCTACCGCCACCGCAGCGCTGCCACTCCTCTGGGGGCTGCCGCCGCTGACGAGCAATAACGGCTACCTCCCGCTGCCGGGGGGCGCAAGCTATCACTGGGCTACGGTCCTGGCCTTCGACGCGGGCGTGTTTCTCGTGGTGATAGGGGCTGTTGTCGGGATGATCGACGCAATTGCGCGGGAACTGGAGTAACAGGATGTCCCTACTGCTGGCCATCACCGTCGGCGTCCTCTTCGCGGCCAGCGTCTACCTGCTGTTGAGCCGCGATCTGAAGGCAGTGGCGATGGGCGTGTTTCTTCTGGGACATGGGGCCAATCTGGCGATCATCGCCGTCAGCCGCAGCCCCCTGGGCCGGCGTCCCCCGGTGCTGGGGGCCCACGGCGAGATGCTCGGTTCCGAGGCCGATCCCCTGCCACAGGCCCTCATTCTCACCGCGATCGTCATCGGGTTTGCCTTGCAGGCCTTCCTCTTGACCCTCATTGTCATCACCTGGCGCCGCGCCCGCGCCCTGAACGTGGACCGTCTCGCCGCGGAACTGACCGATCCATCCCTGAGCAGCGACTGATGCCCGGCGATACGAACCTCATCCTCGCGGGCCTGCCTGTGCTCGTCCCCCTCGGCGCCGGGATCACGAGCCTGCTCTGGTACCGGTCCCTTGCGGCGCAACGAGTCATCGGTGTCCTGGCGCTGGCCGTCAATACCGCCATGGCGCTGGTGTTGCTCCGCCAAACGAGCCTCTCCGTCATCGTCGTCCAGATGGGCAACTGGCCGGCTCCATACGGCATCACCGTCGCCATCGACACGCTTGCGGCGTCGCTCCTGGCGGTCAGCGCCATCGTGGCCCTGACGGCCTACCTGTTCATCCTGGCCGAATCGTCTCCGCGATTCACCAGCGGATACTTTCATCCGCTCTACCTGATGCTTCTGCTGGGCGTGAACTGGGCCTTCATCACCGGCGATCTCTTCAATCTCTTCGTCAGCTTCGAGGTGATGCTCATGGCCAGCTACGTGCTGCTGGCCATCGGCACCACCCGGCGACAGATGCGGCAGGCATACAAGTACGTACTGCTTAACGTCTTCGCCTCCACCGTCTTCGTAGCCGCCTGCGGCTGGATCTATGGCAACCTGGGCACGCTCAACTTCGCTGAGCTCGCCCAGATTAACGCCGCGGGCGTTTACCCGCCGGGCACGGGCATAGCCGTCGCCGCGATCGTCTTCGTGTTTGCTGCCAAGGCGGCGGTCTTTCCGCTGTGGTTCTGGCTCCCCGATGCCTATCCCACCCTGCCCACGGGACTTGGCGCCCTCTACGCCGCCCTGCTGACCAAAGTCGGCATCTATGCCCTCCTGCGCGTGCTGGTCATGTGTTTCGGGGGGCTTCCCAGCGCCACGGCCGCCATCGCTCCCGGCCTGATGCTGGCCGGTGCGGCGACGATGTTCCTGGGTGGCCTGGGCATGGCCGGCGCCACGACCCTGCGCCGCATGTTCTCGTGTGGCATTCTGGTGGGCGTGGGCTACATGCTGCTCGGCCCCGGCTTTCATCTTTCCGGCGGTGGCGGCGGCGTAACCGCTATGACGGGCAGCCTGTTTTACATGCTCCAGCACATGCTGGTCATCGCTGCCCTGCTCCTGTGTGGCGATCTGGTCGAGAGGCTCAGGGGCACCGACGAGCTCTCCCGGTTCGGCGGCCTGCTCGAGCGCCACGCCTGGCTGGGATTCCTTTTCTTCGTGGCCGCGTTGGCCTTGGTTGGCATCCCGCCGACCAGCGGCTTCGCCGGCAAGCTGCTGCTGATCGTGGCCGGCTTCGAGCGGGCAGACTATTGGGGCTGGGGCGCCAGCCTTCTGATCATCCTGACCAGCGCCCTGACCCTCGTGGCCGTGGGAAAGGCCTGGTGCAGCGCCTTCTGGTCCGACCCGCCGCCGAGACACGAGAGGGCGGACCCCCGTCCCCAGAGCCGCAATCGGCTCTCCATCCTCGCTCCAAGCCTCCTGGTGGCCCTTTCCATCGCGATCGGGCTCGGCGCCGGCCCTTTCCATGACCTGGCACGTGCCGCGGCGCAGGATGTGCTCGATCCCAAGCCATACATTCACAGCGTGCTGGGCACGAGCCTCTCGGCGCCGCCGCCGCTACTGCCTGAGTCCGCTGATGTCGGCCCCGCGGCCCCCCGGGGGGCGGAGGGAACTGGTCAATGACCCTCTTCCTGATGAATCTGCTGCTGGCGGTGATCTGGGTCCTGCTGTGGGGCCGCGCCAGCGCCTGGACCATTGGCACCGGGCTGATCGGCGGGTACTTCGTACTGTGGATCTTCACGCGGGTGCATGGCAGGGATGTCCTGCGCCGGGCTTATGGCGGACGCGTCGTCGACACTGTGCGCTTCGCGATCTACTTCCTGGCACTGTTGATCCGCAGCAACCTGGCGTTGGCGTGGGAGATCCTGACGCCTCACTGGCGCATGAGCCCACGAATCGTCCGTTACGACGTCTCCCACCTCACCGGGCCGCAGATCGTTGCGTTTTCCAACGCTCTGACGCTGACTCCAGGCACGCTCACCGTCGATATCAGCGACGACCAGCAGCGACTGTACATCCATTGCATGTATGCCGCGGACCGCGAGCGGGCGATCCGCGACTTGGATGACCTTCGCCTCCGAATGGAGCGAGACGTCTTTCGCCTCAGCGAGCCGGTGTCCCCGCCGAAACCGCAGCCGGTGGCGGGCGCGTGGGAGGACCTGCTTCAGGCTCCCAAGGCCCGCAACACCCCGATCGCCGAGGAGCCCCATGCCCCCTGACGCTGACCTGCTGCCGCTCCTGCTGGCCGCCGACACAGGTTGGGCGCTGCGCACCGCCTATGTCGTGCAGTGGCTGGCACTGTCGGGGATCGTCGTGATCTGCGGCTCAATCGCCCTGTGCCTGATCCGCATCGTGATCGGCCCGACGCTCGCGGATCGCGGAGCGGCGCTGGACGTGATTGGCGTTCAGCTTGTCGGGATCATCATCCTTCTGACGATCCGCACCGGCTCGTTCCTCTTCGTGGACGGCATCCTCATCGTGTCCCTGCTCGCTTTCGCCGGCACGATCGCGGTGGCTCAGTTCATCGCCCGGCCTTATATGCGACGGGCCGCCGAGGCCCGCAGAGCCGCGGAATCCGCGTCCGAAGCGCAATCGGAGGGCGCCTGATGCAGGACACCCTTGACGCACTCGTCTCAGGCCTTCTGAACTGCGTGGCCGCGTTCGCCCTCGTCAGCGGCATCTTCTTCATGTTTGTCGGGGCTCTGGGAGTGCTGCGCCTGCCTGACTTCTACACCAGAAACCACGCTGCCAGCAAGTGCATCACGCTGGGCGTCAGCGGCCTGCTGATGGCTCTTGTCCTGCACCTGGCGGGAAGCGCTCGCCTCCCCGGGCCCGCCCAGCAGCGGCTCGAACAGGAGGCGGCCGTCGAGGTGGACGTCGAGGCCCCGATCACCGCGGCGGTGACCAAAGCCCTGCTGGTGGTAGTGTTTGTCTTCGTCAGCGCCCCCGTGGGTTCGCACATGCTGGCGCGGGCGGCGCACCTGGCCGGCGTGGGCTTCTGGAAGGGGACGCTTTCCGATGAGCTGGCGGAAGATCGTTCGCCAGACGACGCAAGACGCTAGAACTGCGTCACACGCCCGTTGCGGGACGGGAAACGCTGGGACATCTCAAAGCCGTGCGAGTCATCCACGCGCATGCCGACTTCGTACTTGCCGTCGGGCCGCTCTGTCTGGCGCACGATGATGCCGTCGATCACCGCCTGGTCCCGCCCATGGCCGATCTGCAGCCGCACCGACCGCCCGGGATGCAGCGGCCGGTCCGTCAGGAAACAGGCCCCGCCGGTGCTCAGGTCCACCATCTCCACCGCCGCGGAGTTTGAGCCGCGCTGCACCCACGCGGGACGCTCCTCCGGAATGCGCGGATGTCGGCGGCGGTCAGACCCCTTCGGAGCCGGGGTTTGGGGCTTGGGATTGAGGGTGCTCATCGCTGTGTCTTCCGCTATCCCCTTAAGACTCATGGTCTTATAAATCGAATGCCGACGTCGTTGCGGCCGTCGATCCGCTGCCTGACGAACACGACCTCCGCAAGCCGGGGACGGCGGGTCGGGCCAAGGCCCGCCTTCAGGTGCAGCCGGTCGCTCTTCTTGAGCTCGACATCGCAGACGAATCCCGCGCCGTCGCCGCTTATGTTGCGCATATGCACCTTCACCACCTGATCGCCGCGGTAGATCCATCCGGGCACCCGGCAAGGTCTCCGCCGGCGTCGCCGCCGCTCCTCTGGCGTTGAGACCGGAAGTCCGGACCAGGACCCCAGGAGGTCGGGGCTGGCGGTTTCCGGCTCCGGCGGCAACGGCTCATGTCGCTCCACAATTTCAGAATCGGCCGCTGAAGGTCAATGTTTCAGGGCGGGGCCGGTTTCTGAAGGGTCCGGATATCCGGCCCCGAGGGGCCATGGAGTATCCCGATTGACGGCAGAATCCCCGGCGGCGAGGTCAAATACGGGTTAAACCGCCTTCTTTGTCAAAACCTTGCTTCCACCAAAATGAAAGTCTTGTTCGCGCCCGATAAAGGCGGTACGATTCCGACTGCGGCCCCCCCACCTTTACGGGGCCGCGAGGGCATGGTTGTATTTGTGCGCTGCAACGGCGCACGATGTTTGGAGGAAATGCATGGGACGGTCGAGATTCATCGGTCCCCTCTCGCTTGCGGTGGCCGCCGTCGCAATGACGGCCCAGACCGCGCGCGCTCAGGACATCCAGTACCAGAAGATTGTCGCCACTCCTACCGCAACGAAGGCCGGGGACGTTGCCCCGGGAACCGAAGGCAACTTTTTTCTAGGCTTCGAGCGGCCCACCATCAACGCCTCCGGGCAGGTCGCGTTCTACGCCGTGTACGGCCCGGCGTTCAACGATCCGGCCGGCGTGGGGTTGTGGACCGGCATGGCCGGCGAGCTCAACCTCGTCGCCCGCGCTGGCGATGCTGCGCCCGACGCCACTGAGAACTTCTCCGGATTCGGCGGGACTCGCGTCGGCCTGGCTGACACTGGCGAGGTGATCTTCCTCGGCACGCTCGCTGGTGCCCCTAGTTCCACCAACAACGGCATCTGGATCGGCACGTGGGACAACATCCGCCTGCTGGCCCGCGAAGGCGGTAACGCCCCCATCGGCGATCATCCCAACGGCGAGGAAGATCCGCCCTTCTACGGCGCGACGCCTACCTTCAACAACAACCTCGGCCAGGCGGTGATCGGCCGTGGCGGCGTGGGCGGCTTCAGCTCCGCACTCCAGGGCGATGAACTGGACAACGCCCTGCACGAGCACAGTCTTTTCGGCGGGACCGCCGACCTGCTCGAACCGCTGGCCCTCGCGGGGACGCAGGTGTTCGGTGAGTCGGCAGGAGTCCTCTACGCCGGCGCGGCCACGACGCCGCGCCTCAACAGCCTCGGCCAGTCCGCCTTCGCCGCGGGTATCAAGGGCAATGAGACGGGCACCGCGATCTTCAGTGGTGCCCCGGGCGACGCCGCCGTCGTTGCGGCCCAGGGCCGC
>JBGTBZ010000417.1:0-2464 GCA_041749155.1 Phycisphaerae bacterium | reverse complement strand
CCGGGCCAGCCGTCGATGACGTTGCTGAGTTCGGCGGACCAACGTTGGGTGGGCGCAGTAGGCTGTGGGTCGGCGAGTTCTTGCGCTCCGACAATTCTGATGTCGAGGATTCCTTCGCCGGTCGGCGGACCGACAAAGATGGGGTTTACGAACCTAGCAACACCTTCAAGTAGCGGATGCGGAGCGTACGTGAACACGATGTCGCCGGCTGCCCGGACGGGCTCCCCCGGCCCCACGCGTAGCCCAGCCTGGATCACCGCCAGCCCGATCAGGCCGCCGACGACGCTGGCGGGGATGAACAGCGCCCGGATGGGCTTCAGCGTCCCGCGCAGCACCACCCCCACGAGCAGCAGCCCGCAGCCGAAGAGGACCGCCATGACGTAAGGGTTGGCCATGAGTAGCACAGGCGCCTCGCCTGTGTTCTGGATCTGCCTGGGCTCAGACACAGGCGAGGCGCCTGTGCCACGTCAGAGCACCGGCAGTCCCAGCAGCTTCGCGGCGTTGTCGTGGTAGACCTTCTTCAGCACGTCATCCGGCAGGAAGAGCCCGTACACCTTCCACTCGCCGGTGGGCGGGTAGGGGTGCTCGTAGTAGTCGAAGTACTCGTCATCCGTCTCGAGCATGCGGAAGTAGATGCGGTAGCGCGGCTGGTCTTCCCGGCCGGGGTAGCGATCGGTGCCGAAGAGCAGGCGGTCGGCGTACTGGATGAAGAACTTGCGCGCCGTGTACGGCTGCCGCCCCCACTCCGCCTCGCGCGCCGAGATGTCGGCGTAGAGGTTCGGGTACTTCTCCAGCCGCTCGCCGAGCCTGGCCATGTCCTCGGCATAGTTTCCAAGATGTGCCGCGATGAAGGTGGTGCCCGGGTGCTTCTCGACCACCCGGTCGAACTGCGCCAGGATCTCCTCCCGCTTCGGATACTCCGGCCCGTAGAAGCTCCAGTCCGGGTGCCGCCGAAGCTGGAGCCACCGCTCGTTGGTCTCGTCCACCGGCTGGAAAAACGCCACCGGGTCGGCGGAGTGCACCAGCACCGGCAGCCCCAGCTCCCCCGCCGCCGCCCACATCGGGTCCAGGCGCAGATCGTCGATCGGGACGAGCTTGCCGGAGGCGTCCTTCACCGTTAGCCCCAGGTTCTTGGCAATCTTCACCCCCTTCACGCCCCGGCGCTTGGCGTCCGCCAGGTACGCACGGACCTCCTCAGCGAACTCGGGCCGGTCCAGACCTGAGTAGTCGATGTTCGCGAACGTGATCAGCCGCGGGTACTTCGCCGGGTCAAACGTCGCCAGCGTCTGCGCCAGCCGCCCGCCGCTTCCGCCGGACAGGTTCACCGCGTACGCGACGTTCCGCTCATCCATCGCCGCCAGCAGCGCCTCGGGCTCCTGCCGGGCCGACCAGTGGCAGTGAACGTCGATGACGGGAAACTTCGCCCGCGGGACCTGGGTCACCTTCGTCACCAGGGCCGGGGTCGGCTCGTAGGGGGCGATGACCTCATCCCCATGAAAGACCGCCCGCCCCCCGACCGGCCGCGTCTGCACGGCGGCGTACGGGGCGGATGGCTCCTGGGAAACGCAGGAGATCGCGGTGGGGATGAACGCGAGAATCAGCAGCAGTGCCCGCATGAAGGGCCATGGTACGCTCTGGCGGCCGTTTCAACGCCTCTCCCGGGGCAGAGGCGTTCGGAACCCGCCCCCCTCGATCATGAAGCAGTCCCTCTCCGGTCAGTGGCACTTCCGCTTCCAGGGCGATGCCCACTGGCAGCTTGCGGCCGTCCCAGGCTGCTGGGAGGCCCTCGGCGTGCCCAGGAACCGCCCCGGTCCCGCCGAGTTCCGCCGCGAAATGCTCATTCCGCCGGAGTGGGCGGGCAAACGCCTGTGGCTGAGGTTCGAGGGTCTCAGCTACGCCTGCCGGGTGCGGGTGAACGGGCGGGAAGTCGGCGGGCATATTGGGGCATGGGATGGCTTTCGGGTGGAGATCACCTCCGCCGCGAGCCCGGGCGAGACGGTCGGTGTCCTCGTGGAGGTGGAGAAGCCCGCAAGCCTGACGGCGGGCCCGGATTCCCCGGCGGTGCCGGGGCGATACCCCCAGAAGGAGGCGCTCTCGGGCTTCCTGCCGTACGTCTGGGGGCACATGTTCGGCGGAATCTGGCAGGATGTCTGGCTGGAGGCAACGGAGCGGATTGTCATCGAGGACTGCTGCATCCGCGCCGACCACGCCGGGAACATCCGCGGCGAGGTGCGCCTGAGCGAGGCGGCGGAGGTGAGCCTCGAACTGCGCGATCCCGCCGGCAAGCTCGTGCTGGAGAGCCGGGGGGAGGGGCGGAACGTGCTGTTCGTAGAAAAACTGATGCCCCCGACACCATGGGGCCCCGCGGCGCCGCACCTGTACGAGGCGGCGGTCCGCGTGGCCGGCGGCGAGGCGCGGACGCAGAAGCTGGGAATGCGCCGCATCCGGGCGGACGGCGCGAAGC
>JBGTBZ010000416.1:0-2931 GCA_041749155.1 Phycisphaerae bacterium | reverse complement strand
TCCGCCGCCGGGTCGGCGATGTCGGCGACGAAGATCTCGCACCCCGCCGCCGTCGTCTTGGCGGAGCCCGCCGGCTCGGCGGCGCTTTCGCCCATCTCGACGATCTCGCACCCCGCCCAGAGCTCCACCGTCGCCTTGTTCGCCGCGAGATGGTGGGCCACGTTCGCCGGATACCGGATCGTCACGTGCACGGTCCGCCGCGGCTCGACCTTGTTCTCCGTGCGGACAGTGCGGATGGCCTGCACGATCTCCTGGAGGCGCTCCACGACGCGCTCGGCCCCCTGGCTGGTGAGCGTGTCCATCTTCTCATCGAACTGCGGCCACTTCGCGCGGATGCACCGCTCCGCCGGCGCAAGCTCGAAACGCCCGGGGATGCCGCGGGCGGGCATGACGTCGTTCAGCGCCCACCAGAGACGCTCGGTGGCGAAGGGGATCATCGGGTGCATGAGGCGCAGCGAGATGTCGAGGCACGTCGCCAGGACGTGCGCCGTCTGGATGGCTGCGTCGCCCCCCTGTCGCATGGCGGGCTTGCTCGCCTCGACGTACCAGTCGCAGAAGTCGCGCCAGAAGAAGTCGTAGCAGGCGGTGGCGTAGCGGTCGAAGCGGTATTCGTCCAGCGCCTCGTTCGCCGCCTGTACCGTGCGGGCCAGGCGGGAGAGGATCCAGCGGTCGATGATGGTCGGCTCAGAGCCCCGACCGTAAGGGAGGGGTTCCGGATTCTGAGCGGGCACCACCTGCGCAATGCTCCCGATCACAAACCTCCCCGCGTTCCACAGCGTGTTGCAGAAGTTGCGGCCCAGGTCGAACTTCGAACGTCCAACGTCCAGCGCCGGAGATCGAGCTTCCTCCGTCTCCGGCATTTCGGCGTTGGACGTTCGGCGTTCGACGTTCGACGTTCCTTCCCTCCGCTCATCCGGATGCCCGCGCATGTACCGGTTGAACATCACCATCCGCGAGACCCAGAGCGTGATGATCTCCCGGGCGGTGCAGAGCACGTCCGTCGGGTTCCAGACGTTCAGCGGAGATTTGAGATTTGAGATTGCAGATTCATCCGGCCAGCCGAGCGTGCTCATCGGCCACAGCGCGCTGGAGAACCAGGTGTCGAGGACGTCGGGATCCTGCGAGGCGTTCGCTGTATAGGAGTCACTCCGTCTGTCGGAAGTGAAGACGTCGACGATACCTTTGAAGCGAAGGTGTGCTCCTTCGTCGTTGGTGCCGAAGACATCCTCTGCGGAGAGTTGTCGCCCTGACGACGTTTCCCTCACGACGATCGCAGCGTCTGCGATCGTCCCTTCCATGACTTCGTCGAAGTCGCTCCAGAAGAACTCGAATCCTTGCTCCTTGTCAGCCAACTCAAGCCGCTTGTGCCACACCGGAAACCGGTGCCCCCACCAGAGTTGGCGGCTGATGCACCAGTCGCGGATATTCTCGTGCCACTGGCGGAACGTCTTTGCGTAGCGGTCGGGGACGAACGAGAGCTCCGACGTGGCACCGGCTGCCAGCCGGTGTTCCGAATCACCCGGAGCCGGAACAGCGGCAAGGCTGCCGCTGCCACGAAGGGCCGTCAGCGCCAACCCCGCCAGACTGTTCTTCGGGACGTCCGTGCCCTCCACCACGCCACCGTTAGCCATCCACGGGATCGGCTTCTTCACCGCCACGTACCACTGGTCGGAGAGGTACGGCTCGATCGGCACATGGCTGCGGTAGCTGTGGCCGACGCTGTGGCGATAAGGCTTGACGTCCTCCAGCAGGTTGTTCTCGCGGAACCACGCCACGATCGCCCGCCGCGCCTCGTAGCGGTCAAGGCCGAGGAACTGCGCGGCGCCGCCCTGCTCGAAATCCTCCCGCGGCCAGCCGTGCTGGTCGGAAATCGTCGCATCCGGCGCGAAGACGTTGATGACGGGCAGATCGTGCCGCTGGCCGATCTCCCAGTCGTTCGGGTCATGCGCCGGCGTGACTTTCAGGAAACCCGTCGCGTACTTCGCCTTGGCATCCTCCGAATCCGGGTCCGCCATGACCACGTAATCATCCTCGATGATCGGGATGAGCCGGTTCACGATCGGCAGCCGCACGAACCGCCCGCGCAGCTCCGCCGCCCGCGGGTCCTTCGGGTTGATCGCGACCGCCGTGTCGCCCAGCATCGTCTCCGGCCGCGTGGTTGCGACGGTGACGTACTCCGGCGTGGCACCGGCTGCCAGTCGGTGGTCCGGATCAGCGGCAAGGCTGCCGCTGCCACTATCCAGCGGATACCGCAGGTAGTAAAAGTGGCCGTCCACCTCCTCGTTCTCCACCTCGTCGTCCGAAAGGGCCGTCTGCGTCGCCGGGTCCCAGTTCACCAGCCGCTTGCCGCGGTAGATCAACCCATCCTTGAAGAGGCGAAAGAACGCCTCGCGCACCCCGCGGGCCCGCTTCTCGTCCATCGTGAAGGCGGTGCGCTCGAAATCGCACGAGCAGCCCATCGCCCTGAGCTGGCCGAGAATCCTCGCCTCGTACTCGTCCTTCCACGCCTGCACCAGCGCGACGAACTGCTCCCGCCCGTTCTTCCCCTCCGCCTCCAGCTTCTTGTAGTCCTTCAGGCTCGGCTTGCCCTCCGCCTGAAGCCGCTTGTCCACGACCGCCTGCGTGGAGATCCCCGCGTGGTCCGTCCCCGGGATCCACACCGCGTTCTTCCCCTGCATACGCGCCCGCCGCACCAGGATGTCCTGGATCGTGTTGTTCAGCGCATGCCCCAGGTGCAGCGCCCCCGTCACGTTCGGCGGGGGGATGACAATGCAAAACGGCTCGCCGGGGTCGGTGGGCTCGGCGTGGAAAGCGCGTTCCTGCTCCCAGACGCGCGCCACCGCCTCCTGGACCGCCGCGGCGTCGTAGCGCGGGGGAAGCTGGGTCGAAGCGTCTGGCGGGCTGGACATGGCGTCGGGCATAGCGTGCCGA
>JBGTBZ010000415.1:0-2989 GCA_041749155.1 Phycisphaerae bacterium | reverse complement strand
GCAGGCTGAGCCTGTGGCATTCCCGGAGGCCGCGAGGATGGCGGGGGCGTTCGGCCGGACATACTCCACGTCGAATCGAAAGCGCCGCCAGTAGGATCGTCGGCCACGATGCCGTCGCGCTCGGGATCGTGCCGGGCCTCGAGTTCCTTCGTCGGCCGCCGGCGGGCGCTACTTTGCAGGCGCGCGCTCGCTACATCCACGCGCAGGGGGTCTGCGCCATTGGTACCAGCGTCATTCTTCGCATCCGGAGAGAGGGTTCGGATGCCAGGCAGCTTATCGGTCGAAGCCGCCTGGCCATTCCCATAACCATGCTGCCCGTTGCCGGACCTGCCGTTGGCGGCGCCATTTCCGGTCTGGCGCTGCGAAGACGGATCTAGGTTAGTCGCCTGCCTCATGCCTGACTTGTCCTTCGCTGCGTAACTGTCGCCCGGAGCGGTCCGGTGTCGCACTTGGCCACCCTCACGGTCCGGTATGCCATTTCCCTGGCCCTTGGATCCCGCCGGGGCGGGTCGATCTGTTGGCCGCACTGTTTTCATCGGCGTTTCGAGGGCTGGCCGTGTGGGAAGAGGGCGAATGTTCGCTCACGGACCGGAAGAATTCCGAGGCCGGCGGGGTCGGAAAGTGGGGACACGTCGCCGGACTGCTGGTTGGCCCCGGCTCAGCCATCGCCCATCCCGCGCAGAACGACTATCGCGGCACTCCTTCTTCCGTTCCCCGGCCAAATCAGTCAACTGGCGATTTTTCCCCCCCGGCTCGCTACAAGGGGGGATTGCCTCGAAATTGCCAGACTGGGCGGTTTGACGCATGATCCAGCGACCATGCCGCCCGTTCCGTCGCAACCGGAGAGCCTCAGGATTCGTGCCGTGGGTCCGGATGAGCTGGACCTCCTGGCCCGGGTCCGCGGGCGCTGTTACGACTCCACCTACGCCCGGGCAAAGCGGCACCATGAAAACTTGGGTAGTCCTTACCGGTGGGGGGACCTGCAGAAGGGCGATTTCCTTGTCGCGGAGCGCGGTGGACGGCCGGTTGGAACGATCACCTCCCTCCAGGGGCTGATGAGCATTCGGGGGGTGACCATGCCCTGCCAGGGGATCGCGTGGGTCGGGACGACGCACGACGCCCGGCGTTCTTCGGGCCGGGGACCGGGTTCGGAGCCCGGTATCGCCACCCAGCTCATGCACCGGACCCTGGCAATGGCCCGGGAGCGCGGTGAGGTTCTGACCGCCCTGGTTCCGTTCCGGGCCAGCTTTTACGAGCATTTCGGCTACGGCTTGAGCGAACGGCGGGCCCTGTGGACGATCCCGATGAGCCTCCTGCCCGGCGGGTACGCGGGCGGATTTGAGCTGCTGGAGCCCGGCGACGAAGCACTGGAGCGTGCGATCGCCGACTGCCGGACGCGTCAGATGACCCGGGCACACGGAGATATCGCTTTCCCTCAATATGATCATCTCGGCGGGTTCACGCGGGCGATCAAGGGGATCGTCGATGACGGCTACTGCTTCTTCCGCCGATCTGCCGACGGCGTCGTCAACGCCTTCGTGATGACCGAGCCGGAGGGGGAGCGGGGCAACCGGGGGCTGATCTGCGACTACGTGGGCTACGACACGGCGGACGACTTCCTGGCCATCCTGCGGTTCCTGGGGACGCTGCGCGACCAGTACAGCAACATCCTGATCGCGGCGCCCGTGGATGAGCCGATCAACCTGCTGCTGCGCGAGACGCAGCTTCCGCACCGCGGGGTGGAGTTCCGCTACGCCCGCTGCGAGATCTCGACGCGGCTCCAGGTGCGGGTCCTGGATCACCTGCGCTTCTTCAACGACGCCCCCTGGCCCGACCCGCTGGTGCGTGGCAGCTTGTCGGTTTCGGTGCAGGAATGCGAGGGAACGGCCAGCAGCTTCACCCTTGAAGTGGCCGCCGGCCGCTGCCAGGCCAAGCCCGCCGGCGGTGGGGTCTTCTCATGCCCCGACAAGACCTGGGCGGCGATCGCCATGGGCGACCTGAAGGCCTCGACGGCGGTGGCGATGGGGCTGGCCGAGTGCCAAGACCAGGGGGCGATCGACCTGCTCGACTCGCTGACCCAGGGGCGATTGCCGTTCTGCCGCGAGTACTTCTAAGGAAACAGGAACCAGAATGACGAGTGGACTGTGGAAGCAGTCACGGCGCTGCCGCGGGGTCCCGCCTCAGCGTCACCAAACCCCGTTCGACGCGACGAAGGGCCTCCCACCCGCCGGAATGACCCGCTGCGACCCCTTCGCTATCATCCCGCCCCATGAGCTGGATCGCCGAGGACCGCCGTAGCGCCCGCCTGGAATTCGGTCAGCCGCTGCTGACCGACGCGATGAAGCAGCACATCGCCTCGGTGCTCTTCCCACGCTATCCCACGAAGCGGGCCTGCCTGCTCCCGGTGCTGCACCTGGTCCAGCACGAGTACAACTGGATCCCCCCCGAGGCGATGGTCGAGGTCGCGGGGTACTTGGGCCTGGCGCCTGCCGAGGTGCTGGACACCGCCAGCTTTTACGAGGAGTACTGGCTGCGGAAGAAGGGCAAGTACCTGGTGCAGGTGTGCCGGAGCCTCTCCTGCGAGGTGTGCGGCAGCGACAAGATCATCGAGGGGCTGATCGAGAAGCTGGGGATCGAGATCGGCGAGACGAGCGACGATGAGCGCTTCACGCTGGTGGAGCTGGAGTGCCTGGGAAGCTGCGGCACGGCGCCGGTGGCCCTGGTGAATCACTGGCTGCACGAGAACATCACGCTCGATAGCCTGATGGCGCATCTCCAGACGCTTCCCGACGACCCGAACGACTACCACGACCCATTCCTCGAGGCCGAGGGCGTCCTCGTCGGCGCCGGGTCCCATTCCGCCGGCACGGACGATGCCGACGAGAAGGCCGCCAAGCCGAAGCGGACGCGGAAGAAGAAATAGGCCATGGCTGACGCAGGCCAGCATGTGACCATCATCACCGGCGCCAGCCGCGGCGTCGGTCGGGCC
>JBGTBZ010000414.1:0-1865 GCA_041749155.1 Phycisphaerae bacterium | reverse complement strand
CCTCGTGCAGGGCGGGCGCGGCGTGGGTGAGGCGCTGTCAAAGCATGAGGACATCGACGGTTTGCTCTTCACCGGTGGGGTCGAGGCGGGCTTGGCGCTCTCGCGCGCGTTCGCGGACCGCCCCGACAAGATGCTGGCCCTGGAGCTTGGCGGGAACAACCCGCTGGTCGTTCATTCGCTCAGCGATATCGAGGCGGCGGCGTACGCGACGGTGCAGTCGGCCTACCTGACGGCCGGCCAGCGCTGCACCTGCGCACGGCGGTTGATCGTGACGGAGAACGCCCCGGCGTCGTTCATCGACGCGCTCGTGGAGCTGACCCGGCGCATCCACGTCGGTCCGCCGGATGCCGATCCCCCGCCGTTCTACGGGCCGCAGATCACGCCGGCACACGCGCAGAAGGTGCTCGCGGCGTACGCGGAGCTGATCGAGCGCGGCGGGCGGCCGCTCGTGGAGATGGAACGACACGCTGCCGGCGAGGCCTTCCTCTCCCCCGGCCTCATCGACGTCACTGGCATCGAGCGGCAGGACGTCGAGATCTTCGGCCCGCTCCTCCAGCTCATCCGCGTGAGGGACCTGGGCGAGGCGATCGCCGAGGCCAATAACACCCGCTACGGCCTGGCCGCCGGCATCCTCACCGACGACCGCGCCGCATACGACACTTTCCGCCGGCGCGTGCGCGCGGGGATCATCAACTGGAACCAGCAGCTCACCGGCGCCAGCGGCCGCCTGGCGTTCGGCGGGGTAGGTTTGTCCGGTAATTTCCGGCCCAGCGGCTATTTCGCCATCGACTACTGCAACTACGCCGCCGCGGGCATGGAGAACGAGCAACCGAAGAAGCCGGCGAGCGTCGTCGGCATCGCCTGATTGAACGCCCATCGCGCCGTCATGGGGTCCGTTCGCGCCACCGTTGGCACCAATCGCGGCGCGAGAGGCCCCCATCGCGCCACGATGGACTCCCTTCGCGCCATGGTTCGGGTCGAAGGGCGGCTCGACGGCCTCGCGAGTGGGCGGGCAGGCCGATTACGTCGCCCGCTGCTCGATTCGCTCGATGTGGCGTAGCGAAATCACGTCGTATCCACCGGCGTGACGGTCGCCGTTTCCGTTCGTCGAAGATGGGTGAACAACAAGCAGGGAATACTGAAGCAGCCATGCGGCGTCGGGTCGAAGCACGTCAAGCGTCTTGCCGCTGACAAGATGCAGCCGAAGGGGCACGAACGGGTGCTTGCCCAGTTCCTGCTCGATTTCCTTGCTGGTCATGCCACGGATTATACCGCGCGGCGACTGATCTATCATCGCGCGGTGCCATCCCGCGAGTACAACTTCGATGGCCTCGTCGGCCCCACGCACAACTACGCGGGCCTGGGGACGGGCAACCTGGCGTCGATGGCCTCGAAGCATCACGTGAGCAGCCCGAAGGCGGCGGCCTTGGAGGGGCTGGCGAAGATGAAGCTGCTGGCGGAGATGGGCGTGCCGCAGGCGATCCTCCCCCCGCAGCGCCGCCCGCACGTGGGGTACCTGCGGTCGCGGTACAAAACGTCGGGTGCCACGGCTTCACCCGAAGGGGAAGCCGTGCTGAGCGACCCGACAGAGCACGGCTTGCCCTCCGGGTCAAGCCGTGGCACCCCCAACTCGATTGGCCCAACACATCCCCGCACAACTCATACAATCGCCCCAATGACCAGCGATGCCACCCATTCCGACCTCCGCGCCCAGGTCCTCATCGTCGAAGACGAGGTCGACCACGCCGAGGTCATGGCCGAGGCACTCAAACGCCCCGGCCATGTCTGCACCCTCGTCCACAACGCCGAAGCCGCCCTCGACGAACTCCGCCATGGCTCCTTCGATGTCATCATCACCGACCTCC
>JBGTBZ010000413.1:0-2065 GCA_041749155.1 Phycisphaerae bacterium | reverse complement strand
CGATCCAGGTGCCGCTGGGCCATTGCGCGCACGAGCCCGAGCAGCGCGCGCTCGACGGGCAGCTTCTCCTCGCGGCAGAAGTTGCGCACGATCTCGTCTTCGGTCTTGCCGTAGTGGTCTTCTGGCATAATGTAATCCTACCACCACCAGAACGTGCGGCGCAGCGAAAGCGCTCCAGTCGTTGACCAACCGGTCTGCCGCCACTCCCATACGACAGCGAGAATGATCAGCCCTGAAGCCGCGAGCCTGCCGTACGGCCGGGGCAGAAGCAGCACCAGCCCAGTCGCCACGCCGATTACCACGGCGATGCGCAGGAACGCTGATGCTAACGGCCGTCTCTCGCCGAAGGTCGTTTTGTTGTACGCCTCAAGCGCCGCGCGCCGTTCATCCTCCGCGCAACGTTCGCGCCGCCGCTCCTGAGCCGGCGAAGAATAGTCGAGCGTGCTCTTCTCGTTACTCATCTGTGCCTGTCACCTCCGCCAGCAGCGCCAGCCTCCGCTCCTGCTTGGCGACGGTCTCCTGGTCTCCCGCCGCGGTGGCGGACTCCTTCAAAAGTTCATGGGCGGCGCGGTCGTAGGGGTTGATTTGCACGGCGTTGTAGGCCAGCTCCTGCGCGCGGGCGTGCTCGCCGGCATCGAGCAGCAAGCGGGCGGCGCGCTTCGCGAAGCGGTTGTCGCGGTCGGTGCGCGCATGCAATGCCAGTAGGTTTTCTAGCGCTTTCTCCGCGTTCATCGTGTCGCGCGCCAGATAAAGCCCCGCCAGGCGCCGCATGGGCAGCTCATCCATCGGCCGCAGCACCCGCGCCGCCTCGAAGCCTTCGATGGCGGCGGGGAAGTCGCGCTGCTCAAGCGCCGTCTGCCCCCGCTGCATGGCGGTTTCATACGGCTCGGCCTGCTGCGGAAGCCGTCCCCACTCGTTCATGTGCTGGGTCATGCGCTCGAGGAAAGCGTCGTCGAACTCGGCAAGCTCGATCTCCAGCACGTCGCGAAACACCTCCGCCTCCTGCCGCCCCTTGGCAAACTCGTCGAGCATGCCGTGCAGCTTCTCCTCGCCGAAGCGCTCGATGATGTATTCGCAGACGAGCCACGACTGCACATAAGCCAGCGAGCGGTCCGTGGGCCGCCGCGGGCGCACGAAGCCCCACGTCAGCTCGCCGACGGGGAAGAGCATCTCCTCGTTGTAGGCGGCGGCGATGAGGTCGAGCCATTCCTGGCGTATCGGCGCCTGCTCCTCGCGCACGGCCAGGCCCTCGGTCATCCAGTGGGGGATGCGGTTGTTGGTGCGGCCGAGGGTGATGGTGTGCGTGAACTCGTGTCGGATGACCTGCGCCCAATCGTAAGCCCCCAGCGTCTCACGATGGTCGCGCGGGGTGACCATGGCGATGACCGGGCCGGTGCAGGCCCCCACCGTGCCGACGAACGGATCGCCGGCGACGCGCACGCTGAAGCGGTCGTGCGTCGGAAAGATCTGGATGCGCGTCTTCTCATCGGGGCTCCAGCGGTAGATTCGGGCCACATCCTCCTTCATCTCATCCAGGTACTCGGCGAAGAGCTCGGCGGAGATGGGGTCCATCTCCTTGTCATACTGAATGACGAAATGCTCGGTGGGAAGCTGGTCGTACTCACCAAGCTCTCTCAGGAGCATGAGGTAGTTGCTCGTCTGAGCGTTGAAAGGGTCGTACTGGCGGGCGATTTCAAGCTCCGCGATGGCGCCGGCCTCGTCGCCGCTTTGCGTCAGGAGCAGGCCCAGGGCATTGCGCGGCCGCGTCCACCAGGGCGCACGCTCGATCGCCTTGCGCAGCATCGCCTCCGCCCGCGGGTACTGGCGAAGGTTCGAAAGCTGCTCGCCGACGTCGAAGTACGCCGTCGCGTTGTCTGGGTCCTGCGCCTCCAGCTGGGCCAATGCCTCGGCAAGCTTCTGCTCCTCCAGCCGCACCGCGTGGATCGTCGCCTGAAGGCCCAGGGCCTCCAGGTCATCCCCACGCCGCTCCAGTAGATGATCCACGAAGGGCTGCGCCTTCAGCGGCTGGCGCTGCAGCAGGAGGTTGCGCGCATCCAGCACGTCC
>JBGTBZ010000412.1:0-5035 GCA_041749155.1 Phycisphaerae bacterium | reverse complement strand
GCTGCTGCGGCTGGGCCAGCGCGAGGCGGCGCAGCAGGCCTTCGACGAGCACATGCGCCGCCACCCGGCCTTCACGGTGCGGCAAGTGCAATTCCGGGTTCCCAGCGAACCGGACTACGGCGAAATGCGCTCGCGGCTCATCGCCAGCCTGCGAGAACTGGGGATGCGCGACTAGAGCGATGCCGGACAATCGAGGGATCGTCCAGTTTTTGGCTCTATGAGGAACATTTGAGATCTCTTTGAGGGTGTCTTCAAGACTGGGCGACGTCCGGGTCGGAGAGTGAAGGAACCGGCTGGCGCCTCTGCCGACGGTCCTTCCACCCAGGAGTTCTCCATGACCCGTACCTTCTACTTCCTTGTTCCTCTCGCTGCCATAGGCTTGTTTCTGGCGGCGCAAACCATCGGGCAGGCGCGGCCGGAATACGCCCCATCAAGCAATGCACCCGCCCCCGCTGCGGAGGCGGCCGCCATGCCCGACCCAGCCGCAACTGCTGTGGACGACCTCGCTGCATGGCCGGTCGCTGCTAGCCGGTGATCCGCTCTGGCCGAGGGATCAGGTCGGCTAGCCTTCGGCCAGAGAGGACGCATCCAGAGCGTCCAATTGCGGGGCGCCTGGTCACCACGGCCAGACTTCCGCTTTGGGTCGTCCAGAGACATCGAGCGATCTCAGTGCGGTGGTCAGCTGCACAGCGCATTGCTGACAGAAGTGGTCCTAGGATTTAGGACTCGTCTTTAAGTGGAGAACCTGCTCTGATGGGCGATACCGTCGCCCGAGAAAGGAGCAGCGATGAAGAGACCCAGAAGGAATCATACGGCGACCTACAAGGCCAAGGTGGCGCTGGCCGCGCTCAAGGGGGACAAGACCTTGGCGGAGCTGTCGGAGAAGTTCGATGTTCATGCCAGTCAGATCGTGCAGTGGAAGACACAGTTGCTGGAAGGAGCGATGGGCGTGTTCCTGACCCCGGCCGAGAAGCGGGAGTCCCAGGGTCCGAGCGTGAAGGACATGCAGGCAAAGATCGGTCAATTGGCATTGGAGAATGATTTTTTGGCCGGCGCGCTCGGTCGCATCGACGGTGCGAGCGCAAAGAAATGATCGACGCGACCCATAAGCTACCCGTGACGCGGCAAGCCGCGCTGCTGAATCTTTCGCGCTCGAACATCTATTACCTGCCCCGGCCGGTATCCGACGCCGACCTGGTGTTGATGCGACGGATCGACGAGTTGCATTTGAACTTCCCGTTCGCTGGAGCCCGCATGCTGCGCGACATGCTCAAGCTGGAGGGGGTCGAGGTGGGTCGAAAGCATGTCCGCACGCTCATGAATCGGATGGGAATCGCGGCCAGTTATCGCAAGCGCAACACCAGTGCGCCGCATCCCACGCATCCGACCTATCCGTACTTGCTGAAGGACTTGCCCATCGATCGGGCCAATCACGCGTGGGCAACAGATATCACGTACATCCCGATGAAGCGCGGCTTCGTGTACTTGGTGGCAATCATCGATTGGGCGACCCGCCGAGTCCTTGCGCACCGGGTATCGATCAGCATGACCGCGGATTTCTGCGTCGAAGCGCTCGAAGAGGCAATCGCCAAGTACGGCACAGCGGAAATCTTCAACACCGACCAAGGCAGCCAATTCACGAGTGACGACTTCACCAAAGTCCTCAGAGCCCACCAGATCAAGATCAGCATGGACGGCAAGGGACGCTGGATCGACAACGTATTCGTCGAGCGGCTGTGGAAGAGCGTGAAGTACGAGCACGTCTACCTGCATGCCTACGAAAGCGTCGCCGAGGCCAGGCAGCAACTGACCAGCTACTTCACTTTCTACAATACCCGCCGTCCTCACTCTTCGCTCGGCGGAATGACCCCGGACACGGCATACTTCGGAGGGCTGGAGACCAAAATCGCAGCATGATGTTGAACCACGTTACCCAGTACGCGAAACCACGGCAAATCGACAACCGCAGGAACTTCACTTAAGAAACCGGGAATCCTGTCCTAACAAACGGGGCCACCTCTACCGGACAGTAGTGCGCCGCTATCTCGAAATGTAAACGCTGCTCCCCGCCTTCCCGAGGAGGTGGCTGCTTGACATCAGATCAGGCTACCGCTCGTCGACCCAACCAAACGGCCCTCCGGCAACCTCAGCGATGCAGCCGCTGTGCCGAATCGAGCAAGCCCTTCGTGGTGGCCGCGAACACGTCCTCTGGAAAACCGGTCGGTAGGCGCGCGCCGACCGACCGGACCACCTGCGGCGCCTGTGCGAGCACATGATCGATGAGGTTTTCCATGTCCTCGTCGAAGCCGCACATGCGCGCCGTTTCCACAAAGTGCCGGCGCTGGATTTCCCGCATTCGGTAGTGCACGTTCTTGCCACGTAGCGCCATCGCGAGCTTCAACTTTTCGTAGGGGTACTGGTTCGGCCCGCGCCCGACCATCGGCCAGCCGGAAAGCACGTCGTACAGCGGCGTGAGCCGGTAGCGCCCGCCCGGCAGCAGGTGAATGCTGAAGTTCTTCGCATGCCCGTCGGGGGCCGCGAGCAGCCAGAACAGCAGCTGCGAGACGAGAAGCGTGTGCAGGTCCTCGTTCCGGCTCTCGGAGTTCTGGAGAATGCGCGCGATAGCCAGCAGCGAGGGGCCGCCATCGGCTTCGTACTTGTGGACCGCAGGCGTACCGGTCGCCTGGCAGAAATCCTCCTGTGGCAAGCGCAACCAATACCCCGCATCCACGAAGCGCCGGTCAAAGCGCTCCACGATGAGCGCCTTCTGTGAGCCGAACTGCGCAATCTCGCACGCCGCAACGGCGAGACCGAATTCGCGCAGCAGCTCGGCGCAGAGCCACTCGTTCTCCACAGAGGTGCGCATGTCCGCCTGGCGGTGGCCAACAAGGCCCATGGGAAGCTTGAAAATGTGGGTGCTCGGCGTTGTCTCAAGTGGTCGGCACCAGCGCCCGTCATGGCGCGTGAGCGCGGTCTTTTCCTGCGCGCCGGCGATGCTGATGCGCAGCGGCTCTTCGTCATCCCCGGGACCAGCGCGCGTGGCAACCGCTCCGCGGAGCTCGGCTTCGACGCCCGCTTCATCCAGCGGCACTAGTTCCTGGACGTCGACGCGGGGCGGGGCTTCGTCGTCTGGGGTGAGCTGCAGGGCACCCACGCAGTCGCGACCGATCGCGGCCAGTAAGTCGAAGGCACCCGTTGAGGGTGTCGCGAATCGGGCCTGCAAACGCTGCCGGATGGTATCGCTGTCGGGAAGCAGGTTGTCAAAATAGGCGACCACGGCAGGCGAGCGAAGGGCCCCGCCACCGACTGGGGCGGGCAACGACAGCGATAGCGGCCGGAACTGCCGGGAGGTTAGCCAGGCGTCGTCGTAGACGAGTTCGTCTTGGCCGCGTGCGTCGATGCGCCAGCGACCGACCGGCTCCCCGTTCATCCAGAGGCGAAGCGCCTTAGCGTGCGAGCGGCGGCCCATCACCACTCCGGCTTGAGATCGCCGCTGCTCTCGCCACCGGACGGCGGCACCGTGACCGACCGGGGCTGGACGACGACGTCGAAATTCAAGGCGCCTGCGAGGGAAAGCAGCTGGGCGATGGACAGCCTCTCCGGGTGGCGCTCGAGCTCGGATAGCCGCTTCTGCGACAGCCCGATGCGGCGACCGACCTCGCCCTGCGTGAGGTTTTGAGCGCGTCTCAACGAGCGTAGCTGGATGCCCAGCTGGGAGGGAGTAAGGATGAGCAGCTGCATGGGTACCCCGAATTACGAGTAAACCGATTTTACTCTTCAAACTCGGTAAACGCAATTTACTCCTATAGCGAGTACAGCTACTTTACTCGTCCTAGAGGTATACCGGTGCGGCCCGCGGTCGCCACGGCAGCAACGACGGCGAGCAGGTCATCATGGTGACGGTGCCGAGCGTAATCATGATGATGGTGATGACGGGATATTCTTATGCGGCGGCCTTGCCGTCTTCGGCCTCGCCATTGCGCGGGTGCTCCTGAGCCAAGTCAGGGCTCCGAAGGTCCGAGCGTAAGCGCGAAAGAAGGGGGCGCTCATGGCGGGGGAGCCGCCCTTCTTCCACCGGGTAACGTGTAGCTCCACCTGACTAACTCCGCTTGCGCCGACTTTGTCGCACGGGCGCATCTGCGAACCCTCTCAGCAGCCGGCGGGAACGACTACCGAAGGTGTTCTCGCGGCAGTCCGGTCGCACGAAGGGTTGCGCGGCAGCCGCGAAGCGAAGCTGGTAACGCAAATGGAAACGACTCCTCGGCCGAGCAATATCTCGATCGTTCATCAAGACGTACAAGCGTCAGTTCGATTCTGGTGGCGAGAATCGCGTATTCCGGACCAACGTGACCGACGATTCCGGACCAACGTGCCCGGCGATTCCGGAGGATCGTGACCACGATTTCCGGACGAATGTGACCGAGGATTCCGGAGCAACGTGACCGGCGATTCCGGCCGATCGTGACCGATTTGCACCCACGGGCGGAATCGGCGGTCACGATCCGGAATCGCGAGCCCGAGCGAGCGGAACGAACGACGGGTCGGCGCTGGATTTCATTGCCGCGGGCTACCCTCTCCGAGTTTTTTGGAGAAGTGGGATGCCTGCCAGCCGGAGAGCCATGCGCAAGATTGTCGATGTCCTACGTCTCAAGTTCGAGACGGGTCTCAGCCACGAACGTATAGATGCCAAGGCTTCGGGTAGGAGCCTGCCACGTGTCACAACAAAGTTGTTGACTGCACGGCCGACACTCACGCGGTCAGGCTGCTAAGTGTCGGTTGCCGGCGGCGTCTCCATACCCAATGACTGATGCGGTGGCGGTGGTTGTAGAGCTGATCAGTCATCGATCAGCGATTCTGAACTTTTCTCACAGTACTGCATGCGGCCAGCTTGAGACGGTCGATCTCGCACCGAATGCCCGGTAAGCAGTCGTGCGCACGGGCGTGCTGTAGAGGCGGTGGCGTGCGCCGCGGCTAGGCGGGAGGTAGGCGAGGATGTCGCGCACGGCCGGGCTGTCGGTGACGATGGACATGTATG
>JBGTBZ010000411.1:0-3478 GCA_041749155.1 Phycisphaerae bacterium | reverse complement strand
CCAGGAGCACCTCGACGGCGGCGGCCGCCTGGCGGGGGTATGGGGGCTCCCGGCCGAATCGGCCGTGTTCCGCGGGGTTGCGGTAGTCGATTGGCACTTCCAGGTCGGGCAGGACGCCATAGTCGTCGTTGCCTGGCACCTTGTGCACAAGCCGCCCGCTGGGGAGATAGTACTGAGCGATGGTGAGCTTCAGCTCGCCCTTGTCGCTCAGGGGGATGACCTCCTGCACGCTTCCCTTTCCAAAGGTGCGCATCCCCACGATGGCGGCACGCTGATGGTCCGCCAGCGCACCCGCGAGCACCTCGCTGGCGCTGGCGGAGCCTTCATTGACCAGGACGACCATCGGGAAGGAAGGAAGCGTGCCCAGCGACTGGGCGAAGCGAACCTCGCTGGGGATGTTGCTGCCGCGCTTGGAGTAGATGACGCCCCCCTCCAGAAACAGGTCGGCCAGCGCGGTGGCCTCGCCGAGCTGTCCGCCGGGGTTGTTGTTGAGGTCGAGAATCAGGCCCTGCATGCCCTGCCTGAGCAGCTCCTCGACGAGCTCCCCTGTCCGCTGGGCGCAGCCGGGCGTGAACCGGGTCAGGCGGATGTACCCCAGCTTGACCGCGGCATTGGGATCGACCCAGAAGACCGGCTGCCCCTGCTGGTCGCGCCCGTAGCCCTCCAGCACCGGCGAGACGATCTCCGCCCGCGGCATCGTGACGTCAACCCGCCGCTGGTCCTCGCCCTGGCCGCGCTGGATCGTCAGCGTGACGGGCGAACCGATGGGGCCGCGGATCTTCTCGATGATCTGGTCGTGCGGCAGCTCGGTGATGTCCTCGCCATCGACCGCGACGATCCGGTCGCCTGCCCGCAGTCCGGCGGCCTGGGCCGGGCTGTCTTCCAGCGCCCGCACGATCAGCAGGCCCCCCTCCTCGTCCAGCGGATCGATCAGGATCCCCACGCCACGAAAATTGCCGCGGAGGTCCAGATTGAAGTCCTCCGCCTCCGACGGTGGAATGTAGCCGCTGAACTCATCCAGCACGCTGAACATCCCCCGGAGCGCAGCGGCGCGCAGCTCCTCGTCGCTGACCTCGCGGACGTAGCGCTGGTCCACCTGCTGGCGCAGCTCGATCATCGTGGCGGCAAAGTTCAGGTCACGCCGGGTGGGCGTCACGCCGGTCGGGGCCCGCAGCGCCGCCGCGGCGATGATCGCCACGAATGCCAGCCAGGCGATGCGCTCCCTGCGTGCGGTCATGGGGGAATAGTAGTCGTAAGCCCCTCTACTCCCCAAGCACCCGCACCGCGATCACCGTCACGTCATCCGTCCGCCGCTGCAGCCCCACGAACCGCCGCATGTCCCAGATCAGGTTCTGCACGATCATCTCTGCCGTCTCCGCGGGCTGCAGCAGCGACTGGCGGACCCGCTCGCTGCCGTAGAGCTCGTCCTTGAAGTTGCGCGCCTCATCCAGGCCATCGGTGTACAGCAGCAGCCGGTCGCCGGCGCGCAGCTCCAGCGTGTGGCTTGTGAAAGTGGCCTCCGGCAGGATGCCCAGCACGACGTCCCCGCCCGACGTAACCGGCGCCGCATGACCGTCGCGCACCAGCAGCGGTGGAATGTGGCCGGCGCGGACAAACTCCAGGGTCTGCTGCTGCATGTCGAAAACCCCGTACAGCAGGGATACGAACTCCCCGGCCCGGTTGTCCGTGCAGAGTCGCCGGTTCAGCCGCCCAACGATCTCGCACGGCTCGGACAGGTGCTCGCTGCTGGCCCGCACGTACGCCCGCACCGTCGCCATGATCAGGCTCGCCGGCACGCCCTTGCCCGCCACATCCGCGATCACCACCGCCAGCCGCTTCGGGCCAAGCTCGATGAAG
Organism: Phycisphaerae bacterium; assembly: GCA_041749155.1. GTDB lineage: Bacteria > Planctomycetota > Phycisphaerae > Tepidisphaerales > Tepidisphaeraceae > JAEZED01. The sequence continues at coordinate 1,621 of JBGTBZ010000411.1, read as the reverse complement.
TCGTACAGGTCCCCCGCAAGCTCGTAACACGGGATGTAGGCGTGCGCCACCTCCAGCAGGCCCGTCGATGGCGGATGCGTCGGGATCATCCGCTGCTGCACGTCCACCGCGACCATCACCTGCCGCTCCAGGGCCTCGGCCTGGGCCGATTCCTCCGCCAGCCGGGCATTGGCGATCGCCGCGGCGGCCTGGGATGCCACCGCCTGCACGAGCTGGACCTCCTCATCCTCGAAGTGCCGTGGCTGGGAGGTGTAGGCCCGAAGGACGCCGATTGCCTGCCCCTTGTAGCGCAGCGGCACGCTGAGGATCGAGACAATCCCCTCCGCGTCCAGTATGTGGGGAAACTGCACCCGACTGTCGCCGCGGAGGTCTGCGACCTGTTCCGCCCCCTTGCGGATGGCCTCCAGATCGATCACCGCCCGGCTGAGCCGTAAGGGGGCGCTGGCGAGGTAAGCCTGCGACAGGCCGTGAACCGCCACGAAGCGCAGCTCGTCTCGCTCCTCGTCGATCAGCCGGATGCTCGCCCCTTTCACACCCATCACCTCCGACACCAGCCGCACCGTCCGAGTCAGCAGCGTGCTGAGGTCACGCGACTCGGCCAGCATCATGCTCGTGTTGTAGAGCGTCGTCAGCTCCGCCATGCGCCGCCGGGCATCGCGCTCGTGGGCGGCGATCTGGCCAAGGCTGACGGCCATCAGACGCGCCAGCTCCAGGACGCGGCTCTCCCTGGACGCGGAGATGCACAGCGCGCCGAAGATCTCGCCGTCAAGCGGGTCGCTGACCGGCACCTGGATCGATCGGGCCGAGTCGTCGCACTCCGGCTCCCCGGCGACCAGCAGCGTCGCACCATGGGCATCGGTCAGCCGCAGGCCCACGCCCGTCACCGCAGACAGGCTGCGCAGCACATGACCCGTCTGCTCCAGGTCGAGCAGGCGGGCAAGACTCCCCTGCTTCGGCTCGCTTGTCGAGGTTACGATGGTCATTCGGTCCTGTGCGGCGGCGGGCAGCTCTACCATCTGACTTACCATGCCCCTGTTCACCGTCAACGGCCAGCCGATGTCCTGCCAGTTATACCGACCCGATGCGGGTGCGGCGGGCCCGCCGCTGGTCCTGGTCCATGGCTTCCCGCTCGATGGTCGCATCTGGGCGGAGGTGGCCCAGCGCCTCGGGCAGCGCCACAGGGTCATCGTGCCCGACCTTCCGGGCTTTGGCGGCTCGCGGGGCGCTCCCACCACAATAGAGTCGCTGGCGGGCGCGGTGCGACAACTTCTGGCGGATCTTGATGCCCTTCCCGCGGTGCTGGCGGGGCTGAGCATGGGGGGCTATGTGGTGCTGGAGCTTACCCGGCGGTTCCCGGCAGACGTCGCGGGCCTGGCGCTGGTCGATACCCGCGCGAGCGCTGACGACGAAGCTGGCCGGGAAAGGCGGCTCCAGACCATCGATCTCGTTCGCCGCGAGGGCGTCGGGGCGGTCGTGGAGGGCATGCTGCCCAATCTCGTGGCGGAGCAGACAGGGCCGGAAACCGCCCAGCGGCTTCGCGAGATCATGATGGCAGTGTCGCCCGATGCCGTCGAGAAGGCCTCGCTGGCAATGCGTGACCGGCCCGATGCGCGCGATCTGC
>JBGTBZ010000410.1:0-12955 GCA_041749155.1 Phycisphaerae bacterium | reverse complement strand
GATCCGCGGCGGCGGTGCCGCAGAGGAGCACGCGGTCGGGGCGCTTGCACCGGAAAGTGACGCAGTAGTAGCGGAGGCAGAGGGAAAGCTCGCGACCGAGGTCCTCGACGATGGCCCGGGAGGCGGTGAATGCGGCCCGATGCAGGGGATCGCGGTCAAGCTGCTCGACAGTGCCCGATCGCACCGCCTCGCGGACCTGCTGCTCGAGCTTGCGACAAAGGGCGCCGGCGTCGCCAGCCCCGAGGTTCAGCTTTCTGGCGATTGCGCCCCGCAGAGATTCGGTTCCGATGCTGATCGACTTGTGGAAGCTGATCCGGGTTCCGCGGCCGATGAGTACCTGCGTCGAACGCGTGCCAATGTCAGCCAGCACCTGCACATCCTGTGCATCCCGGCGGCGGCGGGCGAAGCGCTGCACGCTGCGGTAGAGCGAGAGGGGCTCGATATCGAGCGCCGCGACCTCGGCGCCGCAGTTGTGGAGGCGGGCAAGAAACTGCTCGACGTCTCGCTTGCGGACGATGACCAGCAGCCCCTCCTGGTGGGTATCGGAGCCGCGGCGCAAGGTGTCGCCGGGGAGAAAGTGAACGATGTACTTGCCGCTGGTGACGTCCAGCCCGAGGGCCGATCGAGCCTCCCGGGCCAGCATTCGCGGCAGTTCCTGCGGATCGTTGACGTTGAGCCGGAGTGTCCGGTATTGCGGAAGCGACCGTGGAATGGGGGCAACGACCCGACGGCCCTCGAACCGGCCGCCGCGCAGCAGGTCAGCCACGGCGTCCATGGAGGCATCCAGGTGGGCCGCGGTGTCCAGCGTGGCGTCGTTGCGGCGGTAGGAGGTGCGGATCTCCCGCCGGGCGGCGGCGAGTACTGCCGGGGGCTTGCCGGGGTTGCCCTCGAGCTGGAGCATGCGAACGCCCTCGTGGCCAAGGTCAAGACCGATGGCGGGGGAGTCGCTGGTGGTCCGGCGCAGCAGCTGTCGCAGGAGCTGGTTCATGAGATGGACGGCCAAAGGCAAACCGGCGACACGGCGAAAAGGTTCGCGTGTCGTCGGTGGTATCGGCCTGCGGGAAGGGCCGCTTTGGGGATGAAATCGGAAGCTAGCCGGAGATGCTGATCTCGCCGGTTATCGGCTGGATGCTGACGGTCAGCTCGTGGTCGCCGGCCTTCAGCGTGAAGGACGCCGGGACCGAGGCCTGGACGCGGTTGTTGCCGTCTCCGTCGCAGAAGAAGGGCGTGCCGGTCTCGTCGAATCCGAAGACCGCATGGCCGTCGAAATCCTCGGTCTTCAGGACGACGTCCTTGCCGCCGCCGCTGCCGTTGGGTCCGAAGATCATCTTGAAGTCACGCTGGTCGACCGGGTGGGTGAGGGTGGACCAGAGGCCGCCGCTGCGGATGGCAAGACGCAGGTCCGCGCCGGCGGAGCCGATAGTCACATAATGCGGCTCCCGCCGGACGATGGCCCGGCTCTGGGCGTACTGAAGGTCGGCCGAGAGGGTGCGGGCGGCCGCCTGGACCTTCAGGTCATCGCGGGTACCGATGCTGATGCCCACAACCGTGGCAATGATCCCGAGGATCACCACGACGACCAGGATCTCGACAAGCGTAAATGCCCGCCCCTGGGCTCGGGGCGACGGAATGACGCGATGATTGGAAAGGTAGTGGCGCATCTGATCCTCCTCCGTGGGGGCCCGTGTTATGGGGCCTGCTCCTTAGCGAGATTGTCGTTCACCTTCCGGAGCCCGGCGTTCATCTCACCTAGTTGATCGGAGATCTGCTTGAGCAGCCGGATCTGCTCCGCCCGCTGTGCCGCGGCGTTGGGCAGGATCTGCTCCCGGTCATCCTGGGCCTGCAATGGATCGCGGCGCTGCTGGTTGGCTTCAACCGGCGAGGCCGTAGGCAGGCCGCCCAGGGCCACCAGCAGGGTGAAGCACTGGAGGACCATGATGGCGACAATCCAGCGCTGGGAAACTGACTTTGGCGGCGTGGGGTTCATGGGCGTGGTCCTTTGCGTGTGTGAGTTCAACCCTGTTCATCGGGCATTATGCCGGGACAGGCCTAGTTGACATGCTGCCAATCTTCAATCTGGAGCCGCGAATAGCGAATTCCCTGGGCTGTCAGGTCCGGTACATATCCCTTGACAGCGTCCGAGAAGAACCGGAGGGAGCCGTTGACCGAGGAGCCAAAGTCCGTGCCGGAGGTCGTGGCGCAAAGCAGCGACCCATAGACGGTCACCGGATCGACGGACGTGGTCGTGGAGGCACCAAAGCCGTCACCCGTGTAATACAGGCCATTGACCGTCATTTTGCCCGCCGTCCCGTTGAGTGATGTCTTACCGGCTATCAGCAGGGCAGGCATCCGCGCCTTGGGGGTAAACGTCCAGTTCTGGGATATTTCGAGGTTCGCGTTTGTCACCACCAGCGTCCCATCAAACGTGGCCGCGGCCAGGCCGCCGAGCTTCAGGGGGGAGGAGCCAGTGTAAACGAAGACATTTCCCGGGTTCGTAAGGGTGGGGACGGGTGGCAGCAGCATGCTGTCGAGCAGGATGTAGTCGACCCGGCAGCGCTGGCCGTCGTAGACGTAGTAACCGGTGTTTTCGTTCACCGCACGCACGAGGTTCAGCTTGGAGAAGGCGGGAACGGCCAGCTCCGGCTTCGAGAGCGGCGCTCCCCAGCCGGGAGAGGCCGACCAGTTGGTCGCGTGGCGCGTCCCGAGGACCACCCCCCCGCCGTCGTACCTGCCGTCGACCCAGAGCGTGGATTCGATCCGCACATCCGGATCGAGCTTGACGTCGCGCGAGAAGTGGGCCGCCCCGCGATGGAGCCACTCCCCAACACCCAGCACCCGCACGCGCAGCCGCCGCTCACAAACCTTGCCGTCAGCGTCGCGCGACTTGCCGATGGCGTCGATGCGGTACCGGCCCGTGCTCAGGTTCAGAACGCTGACCGAGAACGAGTCGGTTCCCACGGCAATGTTGCTCTGCCCGGGATAATGCCAGTCCCCGGCGGCGCCGTTCACCAGCGCTACCGGCGACTCCCCAGGGTGCAGCAGGTAGTGCATGGCAAGACTGACGCCGTTCTCAGCCATCATCTCCGCCTGCACGGAGCCGCGGGCGTTAAGGCTGGTCTGCGAGTCCAGTGATGCCGCCGCCAGGATGCTGTAGGCGATGATCGTGGCCACGACCAGAGCCGAGAGCACCAGCAGCAGCACGACGCCGCGCCGCCGGTGCGGCGCGTGCGAAATGGCGATCGGAACTGGGCGGAGTTCTGGCATCAGGGAAAAAGGTCCAGGGAGAAATCGATATCTCCATCGTCGCCACCGCTGTCGCCTCCGGAGTCGTCGGTGAGGGGCTCGAGCTTCAGCAACTCGCTTGTCCAATCGTCGTCAGAGCTGCGCATGCGGAGCCCGACCACGCCGGTGGTGACCTGGGCCCGGTCGCCCTCGCCCATCTCGATGCGGAATCGCACAATGGGGTTGTCCGTAGTGCGATCAACCGTCCAGGTGGCTTTGGTCACCTTCTGGCCTCCGCCGCCGGCGATCACGTACTGATCGACCCATGGGGCGGCCGCGAACGTGTCGGCGGTAAGGCGCTGGCCGAAAGTGAGCTCCGAGACCAGGGCGGTGGCCACGAGCTGGTCCACCAGCGAGATGTCGTCCCAGTTCTTGGCCCGGTAGAGCTTGATCTTGCCGGTACTCTCGTCGAAGCGGATAAGCACCATCTCAAGCTGCTGGATCTGGTAGTCGCGGGTGGCGCCGGGCTCCTGTGTGCCCAGGTCGTGCGCCCAGAGCAGCAGCGATGCCGGCTCGGTGGAACTGCCGGGAGCCCAATAACCCACGTCGTGCGACACGCGGAGCACGCGCTCGACATACGACTGCGTCCGGCCGGCACCTGCGAGGTTCTGCGGCCCCTCCTGCTGCTGCTTCCATATCTGGCTGGAGGCGCCGGTGAGGGCGTAGATGCACAGCCCAATGATGCCCGTGAGGGCGAGCGCGAGCATCAGCTCAAGCGCCGTGAAACCACGCGCTGCATGCGATCGGTCGGGCTGGTGTGGTGCACAGGGCATCTCTTGAAGTCCTTATTGAGCCGGCAGCACCCGTGTCATCCGGATCGTCTGGCCGGAGGGGGCTGTCACTTCCGCGATTGCGACTCCGGCGCCGGGCAGTGCGCTCAGTCCCGCGTCGGTCGCCTTCTGAACCGTCAAGCTGCGCAGGAATGCCTGGTGCCCGCTGGAGGCATCGCCCGAAGAGTCCACCTCGTCGGAGTATCCATCCATCGACTGGGCCGAGGACGTCTCGAGCGTGGCGTATTCCGGATTGCTCGGGTGGAGGTACGTCCGGGCCGCCACGTCCTCGAGCAGCTGCCGCGCAAGCTGCGTGGCGATGCGCTGCTCCGCCGCAAATTCCTGGTGCTGGAGGCCGGCGGTGATCGCCACCATCGCCGCGGAGGCCCCGATGGCCAGCAGCACGCTGGCGACGAGGCATTCCACGAGCGTCAAGGCCCGCCGAGGTGGGCGAGGATGGGCAAGGGCCGTTTGCATGACCTGGGGCGGCATCGCGGGCGATGGTGCCATTACTGCATCGAATTCCAGGAAGAACACTGGAAATGCAGTCGATGGCTCAATAGTCCGAATAATCGCGGCCGCCGTCGTCGGCCCCGGGCGTGTTGGCCTTGAACTGGCGGGTCAGGGGCTTGTAGAACCAGCCGTAGGTGTTGCCATCGGCGGTGGGAAACGACTCGGCATCGCCCAAGACCCGGACCACATTGAGCTGATTGAACGGGTTGGCGGGGATCTCAGGCACGTACGGCCCGTAGGGCGTGGCCGCCGAATATGTGGCGGAGGTGGTGCCGGATTGGCTCGTGTACTGGGTGAGCTGTGCTTCGAAGGCTGCGGCTGTCGGCGTTGCGCCGGTGTCTCCGTTGGGGTACCCGGGTGCGAGGTCGGCGTGCTGCCCGGCGAAGATCTCCAGTTGGGTCCGCATCATCCGCAGCGTATCGCGAAGCACGTTCTCGCGAGCCGGCTGCTGGGCGTTGACGAAGCCGGGAACCACGACCATCGCCAGGATCCCGAGAATCACGACGACGATGAGTATCTCGACAAGCGTGAAAGCACGCGTTGACGAGGCCGGACGGCTCAGGTGTTTGGGGGGCATGATGAGTCCTCGTTAGTATTATCGACGGCGGAGGATGCGGACTTGAGATCGCCGCAGAGGGCCGCTCAGGCAATTAGAGACGGGCGGCGGTGTTGACCGCCGGCCGTCCCGAGCTGACATCTCACACACATGCAATCGCTCGGGGCGATTTAGTTATCGCCGAAGGCGTTGCCGTTCTTGTCAACGGCGTAGAACTTCCCGCCGGTGGTCAGAACGAAGCCGACGCCGGAAGCAGCCGCGTTGGCAATCGTGCTCGAACCATTCAGCGGGTTGACCGGCGTCTGCTGGAGGTACGGGCCGAAGTTCTTGCTCGGGTTGCCGTAGGGGGTCACGCCGGTGAGGGCGGTCCAGCTCATCTCAGCAGCAACAGGGTTGCCGCTGGTCGTCGGCCACATATCGCCGTGCTGCAGCTTGTAGAGCTCGATCTGAGCGCGAATGGTCTGCAGCAGCGAATGCGTCGAGTTCACCCGGGCGTCCTCGCTGGCGCTGGTGAACTGCGGGATCACGATCGCAGCCAGGATGCCGAGGATGATCACGACGATCAGGATTTCGACAAGGGTGAAGCCCTTGCGGATCCGACGGAAGGAAACAGTGCGGTTCATGGTGACTCCTATGTGGACGCGGGGCGTCCGTTAAAGTTGGGCCGCCGTGGGGCGTGTTGGGCTTATTGCCCTTCGCGGCCGACGCGGCGGACCAGACGGGTTGGTCGCCACCGCAAATCCGATCCTCAATGGACTCCGCCGGACTCGCGTGCTCCCGTCGAGCCTCGCTCCGGTGTCGAGTGCATCGGCGGCATTTCCATGCCGCTTAACTTCGCACACGTGCCCTGCCCTTTTTTGAGCGGTCGGGCGGATCCTCCTGCCTCACCGCGACTGCAGAACACGTCTGGCCGTGATTTCCGATACGCAACCGGCTCTGGCAAGCCCTGCAAGATTCCGTTGCACCCCGCGCCGTTATCGGGCACGAAAAAACGCCCGCGGCGACGCTGCGGGCGATCGCGACCAACCCATCGGCGTCAGGCCGGCTCTATATCGAGGGAAATGTTGAGGTTTGGGGCCGAATGCGTGATCGAGCCAACCGCGATCCGTTCGACCCCCGTCCGGGCGATATCCCGCACGGTTTCAAGGGAGACGCCCCCGCTGGCCTCCAGCTCCGGCCCCCGACGGCCGTTACCGCGACTCTCGTTGCGCATTCGGACGCAGCGGGCCATCGTCGGGCAATCCATGTTGTCCAGAAGGACCACGTCGATGCCCTCCACCGCCAGGACCTGGCTGAACTGCTCGAGGTTATCGACCTCCACCTCGATCGGCCGGGAAGGCGCCTCGGCACGGCTTCGCCGCACCAGGTCGGACAGGAACCGCGGCAGCTCGCCCGGTCGGTGGCCCGCGAGGTGGTTGTCCTTGACCAGCACCATGTCAAAGAGTCCGGTCCGGTGGTTCTCGCCCCCGCCGCAGCGGACGGCATACTTCTCCAGGGCCCGGTGCCCGGGGATTGTCTTGCGGGTGTCGTAGATCCTGGCATGCGTGCCGTCCACCCGCCGCACGAAGCGACGCGTCAGCGTGGCGATGCCGCTGAGCCGGCCCATGAAGTTGAGCAGCGTCCGTTCCGCGGCCAGCAGCGATCGCATTGGCCCGCGGACGCGCACGAGCGGCTGAACGCGGGCGTCGCTGAAGCGGCCCTCGATCAACTCCATGTGGAATCCCGGGATCCACTCGACCCGCAGCCGCTCGTCGAAGCTCTTGCAGACCAGCTCCACGATCGGCAGCCCGCAGCAGACGCCGGGCGCCTTCTGCACGACCGTGCCCACGCCCACCCGATCCTCCGCGATCGCCAGGCGGCTGGTGACATCCCCCTGCTCCCCCAGGTCCTCCGCGGCGGCGAGCCGGATCAGCTCGCGAACCTGCGCGCCACCGGGGAAGCTGAACGTGGAGCTCATCACCGCATTGTAGCGAACCTGGCCGGACGCTAGCTGCCGTGTTTGCGCTTGCGCTGGTTCCTTGGCCGCCAGATCTTGTCCGGCTGCTCATCGGCACGGGCCGGAACGAGGTCGCCGCCGCTGCGGATGTCGGGGGCCCCCTTCATCTCGTTAATCTTGTCACGAAGCTGAGCGGCACGCTCGAACTCGAGGTTCTGGGCGGCCTGGAGCATCTCCTCCTCCAGCAGCGTGATGAGCTGGCCCTTGTCGAAGTCGTCCAGCTTCTCTCGCACCGCCTCGCGGACGGTCTTACGGGCCTTGACTTCCGACTCGATGCTCTGGCGGATCGCCTTCCGAACTGTCTGCGGCGTGATTCCGTGCTCGTGGTTGTACTGGGCCTGGATGGCCCGCCGCCGCTCCGTCTCCTCGATGGCGGCCTGCATGGCGGGGGTCACCTGGTCGGCGTAGAGGATGACCTTGGCATCCACGTTGCGCGCCGCCCGGCCGATTGTCTGGATGAGGCTGGTTTCGCTGCGCAGGAATCCGGCCTTATCAGCATCGAGAATTGCGACTAGCGAGACTTCCGGAAGGTCCAGCCCCTCACGCAGCAGGTTGATGCCCACCAGGGCGTCGAACGCACCCCGCCGAAGGTCCGCGAGGATCTCCACCCGCTCGATCGTCTGAATCTCGCTGTGCAGATATCGCGTTTTGATGTCGGCTTCGGCCATGTAGCCCGCCAGATCCTCCGCCAGGCGCTTGGTCAGGCAGGTCACCAGCACGCGATCCCCGCGGGCTACCCGCTCCTTCACCGCCGCAAGCAGGTGCGGCACCTGTCCGCGGGCGGGGTGCACCTCGATTGCCGGGTCCACAAGGCCGGTCGGGCGGATGACCTGCTCCACGACCTCGCCGCCGGTCTTCTCAAGCTCGTACTTCGCAGGGGTAGCTGAGACGAAGAGCACGTTGTGCCACATCGCCTCGAACTCCTCGAACCGGAGCGGCCGGTTGTCCAGGGCGCTCGGCAGGCGGAAGCCGTGCTCCACCAGCGTTTCCTTGCGCATGCGATCGCCGTTGTACATGGCCCGGATCTGCGGGATCGTCGCGTGCGACTCGTCGATGATCAGCAGGAAATCCTTCGGAAAGTAATCGATCAGCGTCCAGGGCTTCTCACCGGGTGCCCGGCCATCCAGATGGCGGCTGTAGTTCTCGATGCCGCTACAGAAGCCGGCCTCCATCAGCATCTCGATGTCGTACTTGGTGCGGGCCAGCAGCCGCTGGGCCTCCAGCAGCTTGGCCTCGCTGCGCAGCTTCATCACCTGCTGGTCCAGCTCATCCCGTATCGACTGCACCGCGCCCAGCAGCTTGTCCTCCGGCATCACGTAGTGTACCGCGGGGTAGATGAAAATCTGATCATGCTGCTGGAGGATCTCCCCCGTCAGCGGGTTGATGCTCACGACGTCGCTGATCTCGTCCCCGAAGAACTCGATCCGGTAGGCGAATTCCTCGTAGCTCGGGTACACCTCCACCACGTCCCCGCGGACGCGCAGGCTGCCACGCTTGAAGTCCAGGTCGTTGCGGCTGTACTGAAGCTCGATCAGCCGCTTGAGCAGGTGGTCGCGGTCCATCTCCCGGCCCGAGCGGATCGAGATCACGCTCTTCTTGTAGATCTCCGGCGAGCCCAGGCCGAAGATGCACGAGACGCTGGCCACGATCACCACGTCGTTGCGCGTCGAGAGGTTACTCGTTGCCGCCAGTCGGAGGCGGTCCAGGTCGTCGTTGCGGCCCGCATCCTTCTCGATGTAAATGTCCCGCTGCGGGATGTAGGCCTCGGGCTGGTAGTAGTCGTAGTAGCTGACGAAATACCCCACCGCGTTGTGGGGGAACAGGTCCTTCATCTCCTCGTAGAGCTGCGCCGCCAGCGTCTTGTTGTGGCTGATGATCAGCGTGGGCCTGTTCACCCGGGCAATCGTGTGCGCCATGGTGAAAGTCTTGCCCGTGCCCGTCGCCCCAAGCAACGTCTGGAACCGCTTCCCCTCTCGCAGGCCCGCCGCCAGCTTGTCGATAGCCTGCGGCTGATCCCCCGCCGGCTGGAACTCGCTGACAACGCGAAACGGCGTTACCGCCGCCGGCCTTTCGATGGAAACGGCGGTGTCTGGCACATCGGGATGCTATGGCGGCCGCGAATCTCCGTCCGCCATGAAATCGCGGCCGTGTCAGCGGTTCAAGGGCATTTCCGCGTAGATGTACTGCTGCCCGACGTCCTTCTCGACCGGCGGAGAGCCGCCATAGCGCTCCGTCCAGCGGTTACGCCACGCAAACAGCTTCTCCCGCGACTCGGCGTCTTCCGGAAGCTCGATAACCACGAACATGCTGGCCCGTCCGCCGCCGGCGAGCACCTGCTTGGGGCCCAGGGCGTAGATTTCGTCGGCTAAGGCCTTGCTCTGAGCGGGGTTATGCCCCACCAGCGACCGCTCAACCCCCTGGCTGAGCCAACTGTTCATCTCGATGTAAGAGCTGCGGCTCATGATCTTCAGCGCCTCGGCGTCGTTGCCCAGCAGCGGACGATCCGGCGCCTGCAGCGCCTTGACGCCAAAGACAATCCCCAGCACCACGCCAACCGCCAGCACCAGCAGAATGCCCATCGTCACCGCCTGGCGCGTGGCGAACTTCTCCTGTGCCCCACGCGCCGGACCCCGCCGGGCGTTGGCGAGCATCGCCCCCGCGTGCATCGCACCCGGCGGCTTTCGAGCCCCTGTTGGAAGAGGCCTGCCGGTAGGACGCCCGCCGCCGGGTCTGCCTGGTGCTGGTTGCCCCATAAGAACCTCCCTTTGCTTCGTGGCGGATCATAACGGGACGCCCGGCAATTCAAAAGCGCGTCCCGGGGGCCGGGACGCGCCTGTAAGTCTCGAATGGAGCCCCTGTTACTGCTTTGCCGCCTCGTTGATCTTCGTCAAATACTTCTCCGGCTCCTTCTTGAAGGCATCCACGCAGCCTGCGCAACAGAACCGCACGAGTTGGTTCGTCGGACGGTGCACGAAGTTGACCGGCTCACCCATGCCCCCAAGCTCTTCGCCGCCCACGACGCAGGTCTTCAGCGGGTACTTGTCCTTGAGCTTTTCCACGATCATCACGTCCATCCGCGTATGGAAGCGCTCGGGGTTCTGCTTGAACGACTGGGCGCAGCGGGCGCAGCACACCTTCACCGGCCGCCCATCCACCTCCAGCGCAACCGGTGACCCCTTGGAATCGATCTTCACGTTCATCACCGGGCAGACATCCAGCGGATACTCGGGCCCCTTGGGGCGGGTCGTCGGCCCGCCATCCTGTGCCAGCGTGGCATAACTGCCAAGAGCCAGCGCCGCAACTGCGGCCAGAGCGAAGAGGAAGCGACGTGGCATGGGATCTCCTTGAATCAATTTGGACATGCAATTGTGGCCGAAATGGCCGCGGTATGGTAGGCGGCAAGTCGGGTCCGGCGGGGCCGTTCCCGGCCCGGGGACGCGTGTTACCCTTCGGGCATGAAGAGCCATACCGACTACCTGACATTCAACGTCCCCGCCCGCATGGAGTTCGTCAACATCACCCCTCAGGTCGAGAAGGCGGTGCAGGCCTCCGGCGTGAACGAGGGGCTGGTCCTGGTCAACGCCATGCACATCACCGCCAGCGTCTTCATCAACGACGATGAAGGCGGCCTTCACCACGACTACAAGCAGTGGCTCGAGACGCTGGCCCCGTTTGACGCCTCTCCCCAGCGCTACCGCCACAATCGCACCGGCGAGGACAACGCCGACGCCCACATGAAGCGCCAGGTGATGGGCCGCGAGGTCGTCGTCGCCATCACCAACGGCAAGCTCGATTTCGGCCCCTGGGAGCAGATCTTCTACGGCGAGTTCGACGGCCGGCGCCCCAAGCGCGTGCTCGTAAAGGTCATCGGCGAGTAAGCTTCGATTAGGATGCACGCGATGGAGCCAGTCGACTACGAGAAGATGGGCCTGTTCTACCTGGGCCGCCTCTACGACGAGACGGCCCGGCAGACCCTGCCCGAGCCGCTGCTTTACGACTCGCGCGACCTGGTCACCCATGCCGTCTGCGTCGGCATGACCGGCAGCGGCAAGACCGGCCTCTGCATCGGCCTGCTGGAAGAGGCCGCCATCGACGGCATCCCCGCCATCGTCATCGACCCGAAGGGGGACCTGGCCAACCTGCTGCTGACGTTCCCCGAGCTGCGGCCCGAGGACTTCCTCGACTGGATCAACCCCGACGACGCCGCGCGCAAAGGTTTGTCGGAGCAGCAGTTCGCCCAGCAGCAGGCAGACCTTTGGCGCAAGGGCCTGGCGGACTGGGGCCAGTCTCCCGAGCGGATTGCCAAGCTCAAGGCTTCCGCCGAGTTCACCGTCTACACGCCGGGAAGCAGCGCCGGCGCTGCCGTTTCGGTGCTGAAGGGCTTCGCAACCCCTCCGCCGAGCGTGCGGGAGGACGTGGAGCTGCTGGGCGACCAGATCTCGACCGCGGTCTCCGGGCTGCTGGGCCTGGTGGGCGTCTCCGCCGACCCGATGCAATCGCGCGAGCACATCCTGCTGTCGGCGATCCTGCGGCACAACTGGCAGGCGGGGCGCGACGTGGACCTGGCCCAGCTTATCGGCCAGGTGCAGAAGCCGCCGCTCTCGCGCGTGGGGGTGATGGATGTGGAGTCCTTTTTCCCTGAAAAGGAGCGTTTCGCCCTGGCCCTGCGCCTGAACAACCTGCTGGCGGCGCCGGGATTCGAGGCCTGGCTGCGCGGCGATCCGCTGGACGTGGAGCAGTTGCTGCGCACCAAGGAGGGGCTGCCACGGGTCAGCATCTTCAGCATCGCGCATCTGTCGGATGCCGAGCGGATGTTCTTCGTGACGCTGTTGCTGAACCAGGTGCTCGGCTGGACGCGCTCTCAGAGCGGAACGACCAGCCTGCGGGCGATCGTGTACATGGACGAGATCTTCGGCTACTTCCCCCCGGTGGCGGAGCCACCCAGCAAGCGGCCGCTGCTCACTTTGCTCAAGCAGGCGCGTGCCTACGGCGTGGGCATCGTCCTGGCCACGCAGAACCCGGTGGACCTGGATTACAAGGGCCTGGCAAACTGCGGCACCTGGTTCATCGGTCGACTCCAGACCGAGCGCGACAAGCAGCGCGTGCTCGAAGGCCTCGAAGGCGCCTCGGCCGGCGCCGCCTTCGATCGCGCTGCAATGGAGCAGAAGATCGCCGGCCTGGGCAGCCGCGTCTTCCTCATGAACAATGTGCACGACGACGCCCCGACCGTCTTCCAGACCCGCTGGGCCCTCTCCTACCTCCGCGGACCGCTGACCCGACAGCAGATCCGCAAGCTCACTGACCAGGCCAGGCATGCCAGCCGGCCGAGTCCGGTCGAGGCCGCGGAGCGTGTCGTCCCAACGCCGAATCTTGGGGTCGAGGCCGCCTCGGCCCGGCCGGTGCTTCCGCCGGATGTGCCGCAGGCCTTTCTGCCGATCCGACGGCCCCGGCCGCAGGATGCGAAGCTCATCTACCGACCGATGGTTCTGGGGACCGCGGACGTGGTCATCTCCGACGCGAAGCTCCAACTCTCGCAAACCGACCATCTTGCGCGCCTGGCGCCACTTGCGGATGGGCCCGTGGCGATTGACTGGAGCCGCTCGACGGACGCCGGCTCGGTCGAGCAGCACCTCGGTCACGATCCCGAGCCGGGTGCCTCCTTCGGCCACGTCCCCAGCACTCTCTCGAGGAAGGGCGCCTTCAGCGGCATCTCCAAGGACTTCGCCACCGCCGCGGCGCGGCTGGGGACGGTGGAGGTGCTTCGAAGCCCGTCGCTGAAGCTGGTGAGCCGGCCGGGGGAGGATGAGCGCTCCTTCCGGGCCCGGCTGGCGCAGGCGG
>JBGTBZ010000409.1:0-4082 GCA_041749155.1 Phycisphaerae bacterium | reverse complement strand
CGCCGCCCCCGCCCCGCCAGGGGCTTTGGCGCAACCATCGGCGCCGCGATAGCATGCCGCTGGCCGCCGCCCGGCAGGATATCGTTCCCGCCCCGCCTCCCCGCGCGGCGCAACCGGCGTTGAACGCCATAGGTTGGACGGCGCAGAATCAGTCCCCGCGGCACACTCCTCGGCGCGTGCGCAGATTAATTCCTAGTTATTTCGCTGGGGCGGTGATGACGATCGATGACTTCGAGCAGCAACCGCGCGGTCCGTACCTGTTCAACTTCTGGCACGCGCGTCAGCGTGTTCAGACGCCGTTCGGAGAATTCGTAGTCGAAGCGCACATGACGCTGGAGGACACCGCTCCGCCCGACCCGGAAATGGTCCGGCAGGCAAACGAACTGGCAGAGTTCACGCGCCAACGTCACGACGCGATCTTGGAGAAGATCTACGAGCACTATCAGATTGCGTCGAAGCAGCCGGACTGGATGGAAATGTGCGAGATGCCCGTCGGGCTCCCCGCCGACCAGCTCGCACCGTATCTGGATGGCCTAAGTCTCGTCGTCGATCGCGAGGGTTCGGAGCCAACGATCTACATTGTGCCGCGCTGGGACCCCGAGCATGCGATCTACTTGGCCGTCCGCGACGGCCGCGTCGAGTTTCAAGACCTGTAGTGCGGCCGCCCGGCCAGCGAAATAACCCGCCGCTGGAGACGGCGGTATACTTTTCTAGTGGTCGAGCGTCGCGCGTGCGCCGCCGCGGCCGCTCAACGGCCAGTACGTTACCGCGACTGGTTCGTCATTCTGGTTTCCTCATTCGTCATTCCGCGTGCAACGCACGCGGCCCTATACCTTCAACTCCACCTCCCCCCCAATCTCTTTAGAAAACCTCCGCCTGACCGGCTCGATGTGCTCGGCGACGAAGCGGCGGGTCTGACGAGGGGCTAGGCCGACGAAGCGGGCGGGGTTCATCACGTCGCCGAAATCGACGCCGGCGAAGGCCGCGTCGGCGCCTACCGTGGCCGGGGCGAGGCCTCACTCCTCCCGCGAGAAGTATTCCTCCTCGAGCTGTTCCAGCTCGCGGGTGAGGCGGTCGAAGGTGGACTGGAGGCGGCGGGCTTCGGCGGGGTCGCTCAGGCGCTGGCCGTCGGCGAAGGCGGCCTGGGTCTCGGCCAGTTCGATCTCGGTTTCGGTGATCCTGGCCTCGAGGTCGGGGGTGGAGAGGGTGCCGAACGGGCGGGCGTACTTGTTTTTTGATCGCGCCGGCGAAGGCCCGCGACCCCGCGGGCCGCCGGAGGGAGCGACGCGGTTCGCCAAATCGGGCGCAACACGCGATGAGGCCGGCGAGGCTGGCCCGCCAAAGATCTCGGATTTGAGATTTGAGATTCCAGAAGCCGCCTCGCCGGATCGCTTTTCGACCCACTGGGGCCAGGTGCCCAGGAAAACGCGTGCCCGCGGGGGCTCCAGGAGCAGCAGGCGGCCGGTCACCGCCGTCAGGAAGTAGCGGTCGTGCGTGACGGCGATGATGGTGCCGGGATAGTCGCGCAGGGCCGCCTCCAGGGCGTCGCGGCTGGCGATGTCCAGGTGGTTCGTCGGCTCGTCCAGCACCAGCACGTTGGGCTTGTCCAGCAGGAGCTTGGTCAGGGCGACGCGGGCGCGCTCCCCGCCGGAGAGGGCCGCCATGGGCTTGTAGATCGTCTCGCCGCTGAAGCGCATGCTTCCGAGGATCGTGCGGAGCTGCGGCTCCCTCATCTCCGGGCGGCCGTCCCAGACCTCCTCGATCACGGTGTTCTGCGGGTCAAAGTCGTCCAGGCGCTGGTCGTAGTAGCCGATCGACAGGCCGTGGCCCCAGCGGATCTTGCCGGCGCCCGGCGCCTCCTCGCCGAGGAGGCATTGCAGCAGCGTCGTCTTGCCGCTGCCGTTGGGGCCGACGATGCCCATGCGCTCCCCCCGCTGCAGCGCAAAGTCGACATCGTTCCAGAGCTTGAGGTCGCCATAGGCCTTCGCCAGCGCCTCCACGCGCAGCACGTTCTCGCTCCCCGCGGCATCCGTGTCGAAGGCCAGCGACAGGTTCTTGGTCTTCGCGACGGCGGAGATCATCTCGTCGCTGGCTAGGAGACGGTTGAGCCGTTTCTCGCGCCCCTTGGCCTCGCGGGAGCGCTGGCCGGCCTTGAAACGCCGCACAAACTCCGCCTGCTTGGCGATGTCCGCCTGCTGCTTCTCGTAGGCTCGCTCCTGGGTCAGCTCCGCCGTTTCGCGCTGGGTGACGAAGGCGGAATAGTTGCCCGGATAGCTGAATAGCCGCTTCTGGGTCAGCCAGACGATGCGTGTGGCCAGCCGATCCAGCAGGAAGCGATCGTGGCTGATGAGCAGCACGCTGCCGGTGAAGCGCAGGAGGTAGTTCTCCAGCCACTCGATGGCTGAGAGATCCAGGTGATTCGTCGGCTCATCCAGCAGCAGCACATCCGGCTCGCTGACCAGCAGCTTGGCAAGGGCCAGGCGCGACTTCTGCCCGCCGGAAAGCAGCTCGACGTTGGTCTCCCAGATCTCCCGCGGAAGGCCGACGCCCATCAGCGTCGCCTCCAGCCGGTGGTGCCAGGCATAGCCCCCTGCCGCCTCATAGTCGTGGCGGAGCCGGTCGTAATCGGCCATAACGGCGTCGTGGTCGGCGGAGGGGTCCGCCATGGCATGCTCGAGCTCGCGGAGGCGGTGTGCCTGGTCGTGGAGGGTGGCGAAGGCCGATTCGGCCTCGTCGATGAGCGTGTTGCCCGCGGGGAAGGTGGCATCCTGGCGCAGGTGCCCTACGGCGGTGCCGCGTGCGACCTGGACCTGGCCGGAGTCTGGGTCCATCTGGCCGGTGAGGATGCGGAAGAGGGTGGTTTTTCCGGTGCCGTTGTCGCCGATGAGGCCGACGCGCTCCCCGCGGTCCAGGCGCAGGTTCAGGCCGTCGAAGAGCGTTTGGGACCCGAAGCTCTTTCGGATATTGGCGGCGGAAAGGAGCAAGGGGCAAACGGTAGGACAACCGCTGTCAGGCGGCGCTCAATGTTGGCCGCGGCGTTGATGCGAGGCTGGCCAGGGCGGGCGTGTCCTCCACGAAGAGCTGCATGTGCGGGTAGGGGATCTGTATGTGGGCGGCGTCCAGGGCCTTCTTGGCCTCCTCTATGTACTGCAGGCGGATGATGCGCTCGATCGACTCATCAGTGATCCAGAAGCGCAGCTCCAGGTCGACGCTGCTGGCGCCGCAGCCGACGACCACCACAGACGGCTCGGGATCGGCGCTGATGCGATCATCACCCGCCACGGCGCCAAGCAGTGCCGCCCGGGCCGCGTCGATGGACTCCTTGTACGCGATGCCGATCGGCACGCGCACGCGCTGGATCGGGTGAGGCGTGCTGTTGATCAGCTTCTGATTGAGCATCGAGGTATTGGGCAGGATGACCGTCTCGCCGTCGCCGGTCAGCAGGCGCGTGGAGCGGAAGGTGACGCGCTGCACCTGGCCGAAGGTGCCGTCCACGTCCACCCAGTGGCCGACCTGGAAGGGGCGGTCCCAGAAAATCACGATGCCCGCGATGAAATTGGCCAGGGTCTCCTGGGCCGCGAATCCGACGGCCAGGCCGATGATCGACACGCCTGTGAGCATCGCCACTATGGGGATGCCAAGCTGGTTGCAGGCCACGATCAACCCGAAGCCCAGCACACCCCACTTGAGCATGGTCTGGAGCATGTCGCAGATGCTGGTATCCACCTTCGCCTTGCGCATGCCGCCGATGATCATGCGCCGCAGAGTCCGGTAAATCAGGTAGAAGACGCACAGCAGAAAGCCGGCGACGAAGAGGCGGGGGATGAACGCCAGGATCGCAAAGGTGATCGAGCTGATCGCGTTGATCCACGGCCCGAACTCGACGAGCTGCTCGGCCGTCAGCTTCTGCTCGCCCTTGAAGACCTTGATGAGATCAATCGTGGCCTCTGCCGCCGCGGCCACCTGCTCGACGGCTGGCTGGATTGCCGGCGACTGCTCCGCCTCGCCCTCCGCCTCCGCGGGGGTGTCGGGGGTGCTCTGCGGGGCCGCGGGGGCGGGATCCTGGAGGTCGAGGCTGGCCG
>JBGTBZ010000408.1:0-9696 GCA_041749155.1 Phycisphaerae bacterium | reverse complement strand
GCACGACGCGGGCGCTGCCCGATGCCGGCCCGCTCCCTCACGGTCGCGGCTCGTTGCCGGAGATGATCGAGGTCAAGGCCCTCCCGGCGGCGGCGTAGCATCTGATGTGACAGTTCGCGACCTTCAAGACCTCATCGCAGCCTATCTGGCGCTGAATGACGGCCCGGGATACCGCGTGGCTGTCACTGACATTTCTCCCGATCATCTTCGCGCAAAGGTCACGGTAACATTCGTCTCGGGCCGCTCGTATTGCTGTGCAGAGCCCGGGTGCCACCTTCCATGGGAGATGGCGAAAGTGATCGATTTCGCGGCACAACTGGGCTTGGTGGTGCCACTGCAGCTCACAATCCAATGGCACGTAGTGGTTGAGGAAGGCGCTCTCCTCGCCTGCAACCGACCCCTCTCAGGTTCTCTCGCGTCAGAGCACTTTGAATACGATCATGTGACGTCCTGATCCGCCATCGCTCCTCTTGCTCCACCCTCACCCCCGCCCGCGCTGCATCTGCCCCCTCTGCCGGTCCCGCTGCTTGAGCTTCTTCTGCCGCACCTTCGCGTGGCCCTTGGGCGTGACGTGGAAGGTGATCTCCGCGCGGCCGACGCGCTTCTCGCGCTCGCCGGGCTTCACGCCGAGCTGGCGGATGTCCATGTCGAGGGTGATGTTGAACTCCCCGCCGGCGGCGATGAGGCTGCTCAGGTCCTCGCGCGGCTCTGCGCGGTAGACGGCGGGGCCGTAGCAGGGGCGCAGGAACGTGTAGTTCAGGTTCTTGCAGACGACGGTGTAGTCGCCGCCGGCCTCGCCGAAGACATACATTCCGCCGGCGATCTCGGTGTTGGCGAGCAGGCTGGCGCCCGCCATGGCGTTGTACCAATTCTTGTTGAACTTGCGGAAGGGAAGGATGGCAGCGAAGCTGCCGCCCTCGTCGCCCAGCTCGCGGTCGCCGGTCTTGCGCATCTTGATGCCGCTCCAGAAAGCCAGCGGCAGGAACAGCAGCGAGAAGATGCGATGCCAGAAGTTGTCGCGGGCCGAGAGGCGCGAGAGGAAGGCCTCGACGCGGTCCACCCAGCTCGCCTTGCGGTCGGTCGGGTAGCCCTCGTCAACAGCGGGCACATCTCCATCGGCGTCGCGGCGCGGGGGAATGATCTGCCGTACGCGGGGGTCGCCCACGGCCGCGTCGGTGGAGGGCGGCGGTGCCTGCGCTGAGCCAGGCGCGCCGGGCTCGGGCTTGTGCTCGAGCACGGTTCGCTCCTGTGTGGCGGCGGAGTCCATGGGCATCAATCCTAGGCGAGTCGGGACTGGGCTCGTATGCTCGGGTGCGACGGGTTGCGGCAAGGGGCGGATGGCCGTACCGTTTTCCCTGCAACAGTTGTGCCGAAACGACGCGAGACCCGATATGACCACCACGACCGCAGCAAAGTCGCCAGAATCCGCCGAGAGTGCCCGCCGGCCGCGCCGGTTCCTGCCGGCGGACTTCGTGCCCGATCAATGGGAGAAGATCAGCCCCTGGGCCGAGCAGCTTAAGGCCCGGGAGATCTCCTCGCCGCAGGAGCTGGAGAAGTGGCTCCTGGACGCCTCGGAGCTGGCGAGCGTGGTCGACGAGTACGGCAGCCGCCGCTACATCGACAAGAGCTGCCACACGGACGACGCCCAGATCAAGAAGCGCTTTTTGGATTACGTGGAGAACATCGAGCCGAAGCTCAAGCCCGTGATGTTCGAGCTTCAGAAGAAGTTTCTCGCCAGCGAGCACGCCGGCAGGCTCACGGGGCCGCGCTACGACATCCTCCGCAAGAAGTGGAAGGCGGATGTGGAGATCTTCCGCGACGAGAACGTGCCGCTGGAGACGGAGGTCACCAAGCTGGTCACGCAGTACGACGAGGTCTGCGGCGACATGACCGTCGAGTTCGAGGGCAAGGAATACACGATGCAGCAGATGGCCCGTTTCCAGGAGGAGACGGACCGCGACGTCCGCGAGCGCGCCTGGCGCGCCGCCACCGACCGCCGCCTGGCGGACCGGGGGAAGATCGATGATCTGTTCGATCAGGTGCTGCCCATGCGGCAGAAGATCGCAGAGAACGCGGGCTTCAAGAACTACCGGGACTACCAGTTCAAGGCCCTGAAGCGCTTCGACTACACCCCCGCCGACTGCGACGCCTTCGCCGCGGCGGTGGAGAAGCATGTGGTCCCGCTGATGCGAGACCTGGACCGCGAGCGCAAGCAGGCCCTGGGCCTGGAGCGGCTGCGTCCGTGGGACATCGCGGTGGATCCCAGGGGCAGAGCGCCGCTGCGGCCGTTCGACGAGAACAACATTGACGCCTTCGTGAAGACCACGACCGACGTCTTCGCAAAGCTCTCCCCCGACCTGGCGGCGGAGTTCGACAAGCTGCGACAGCTTGGCAACCTCGACCTGGACAGCCGCAAGGGCAAGCAGCCCGGCGGATATCAGTGCAACCTGGAGGAGACGGGCGTGCCGTTCATATTCATGAACGCCGCCGGCCTTCAGCGCGATGTCGAGACCCTCCTGCACGAGGGCGGCCACGCCTTCCACACCCTGGCGGTGGCGGATGAGCCGCTGACATTCCTGCGGCATGCGCCGATGGAGTTCTGCGAAGTGGCGAGCATGAGCATGGAGCTGCTGGCCCTGCCGTACATGGAGGCGTACTTCGACAGTACGGAGGATGCCAACCGGGCGCGGCGACACCAGCTCGAGGGCGTGGGCATCCTCGGCTGGATCGCGATCATCGATCAGTTCCAGCACTGGATCTACACTCATCCCGGCCACTCACGCGACGACCGGACGGCGGAGTGGAACGCCCTGCTGGACCGCTTTTACCACGACCTGGACTGGAGCGGCATCCAGGAGGCGCGCGACGCGATGTGGCAGCGGCAGCTTCACCTGTTCCACGTGCCGTTCTACTACATCGAGTACGGGATCGCGCAGCTTGGGGCGCTGCAGATCTACAACAACTCGAAGAAGGACGCAAAGAAGGCGCTGGCGGACTACCGCAACGGCCTGCGATTCGGCGGGACGCGGCCCCTGCCGGAGCTGTTCCAGGAGGCGAACATCAAGTTCGACTTCGGCGACAGCACGATCAAGCCGCTGGTTGAGACGATCCGCGAGGACCTGGGCAAACTGCCTGTTTGAGCGCCGGAACTGTGGCTGACGAACGACATGTCCAGAACACGCGTCAAGATCTGCGGCATCACCACGCGCGAGGATGCCCTCGCCGCGGCGGAGGCGGGGGCGGACGCGATTGGCATGGTCCTTTACGCCCCCGGCGCCTCGCGCCAGATCGACGCCAACGCCGCCCGCGAGATCGCCATGAGCCTTCCGCCGTTCGTGTCGGCGGTGGGGGTGACGGTGGATTGCGGGCCCAACCGCGTGCGGCAGCTCCTGGCGCACGTGCCCCTGTCGCTGGTGCAGCTTCATGGCAAGGAGTCGATCCAGGACATGCGGTCGGTGCAGCCGACGGGGGCGATCAAGAAGCTGGTTGCGACGGGGGACCTGCGCACGCAGGCGGAGGCGTGGGGGAAGGCGATCGTGCCGAACCTGACCGCCCTGCTGATCGACTCGTCCGTGGGCGGGGGCAGCGGGGTCGAGTCGGACTGGTCGAGCGTGGAGCGGTTCCTGGATTCGGCGGACCGGGCATCGCTGCCGCCGATGATCCTTGCGGGTGGGTTGAAGCCGAAGAACGTGCGGGACATCGTGCGGCGTTTCCGGCCGTGGGCGGTGGATGTCAGCAGCGGCGTGGAAGAGGAGCCGGGGAAAAAGTCGCTGCCGCTGATGAAGGAGTTCATCAAGTGGGTGCGCGAGGCGGATGGCTCGCCGGGGAAGAGCGGTGGGTAGCCGCGGCTAACAGCGGTCGTCGTCAATGCTGATCGGCGTTGCGGATTGCCGTCACCTGGGGGATGAGCAGGAAGACGCGCTCGAAGCGCTCCCCCTGGCGTTCGGAGGTGAAGAACTGCCGGCCCAGGCTGGTCTCCCAGGTCGCCTCATCCGAGGGCGAAACGATCAGGAAATGCCCGAGCGGCACATCGACCTGGAGCTGGAGGTCCAGCAGGTTTGTCTCCTTCACACTCTCGATCGTGTAATCGTCCCCCGCGGGCGTGACCACGATCCGCGGCTGCATGGAGCGCACGACCGGCGTCATCGACAGCCGTACCGACTCCAGCCGGCCCGGCGAGGGCTCGAAGGCGACGCTCATCAGCGTCTCGCAGCGCAGGAACGTCCGCCCCTGGCTGCGCTTGGCTTCGTCGAACCAGAAGAGCGTCTTTTCCGGCACGTCGGCTTCGACGGGGAACTCCTTGGCCTGCCGACCGATGCCGCGGCCCAGGATGTCCAGCCGGAGGGCCGTCTCGATCCCCAGCGTATCGCGAATGTGATTCAGCTCCGACAGCGGAGCGACGCCCGCGCGCACGCCGTTGGCCCAGAGCACGTCGTATGCCCCGGGATCCACCGCATGCTCGTCGATGCGCCGCCAAAGCGGCTCATTGGCGCTGACGCGCCCGCGCGGCAGCTCCAGCACATAGACCTGCACCGCCAGTATCTGCATCTGCCGGGGGGAGGCGTCGAGCTGCCGGGGGGGCGAATCGCTGATGCGGATAGGCCGGGTCGTCGCCCCCGCGCCCCGCGGGTCGGCATTGTTCGGGCCACGCTTGCCCCAGTTGCACCCCGCGATAAGGGCCAGCAGCAGCAGGAGCGTGAAAAGGCGAAGGGGCATGCGTGAGCGGGGAGTGTAGCGTCCATCGCCTTGGACGCACGAGTGGTGCCCGAGTTTCACCCGCATAGGGGTGCCGAGGTCGCCGCGGCGACCGAGCGAGGCGAGAGGGCAGTCGTCGAACATCGAAGTGCCGCAGAGCCCGACTCCAGGACTTCGAAGTTGTGATGTTCGATGTTCGACGTTCAAGCGCCGCGTCCCGGCCCGACTTGCGCGCTCAACTCCCCGCCCGGATCAGCCCGATCAGCTTCTCCAGCCCCTCATCCCACTGCTCCTGCGTGATGATCAGTCCGGGGGCGAGGCGGACGACCTTCTGCTGGGTGACGTTGATGATCAGCCCCGCCTCCAGCGCCGCGCCCGCCAGATCTGATTTCGGCGCTTCGGGCAGCTCCAGGCCAAGGAAGAGCCCCTCGCCGCGCACCGGGCAACTCGGCAGTTCCTTGGCAAACCTCGCCTTCGCTGCCTCGCCGAGCTTCTTCGCGTGTTCCAGCAGGCCCTCCTTCTCGATCGTCTCAAACACCGCGCTCGCCACCGCCATGCTGATCGCGTTGCCGCCCAGCGTGCTGCCGTGCTTGCCGGCGACGAGCAGGTCGGCGATCTCCGGCTTCGCCCACATCGCCCCCACCGCGAGCCCGCCGCCGATCGCCTTCCCCAGCGTCATGATGTCCGGCGTCACAACCCCGCCCTTCCCATCGTCGAAGAACTGGTGTCCGAACCACCGGCCCATCCGCCCCCCGCCGGTCCACACCTCGTCGAGGATCAGCGTGATCCCCCGCTCGTCGCAAAGCTCGCGCACCCGTCGCGCGAAGTCCGGCGGATAGCCGTGCATGCCCCCCTCGCCGCGGATCGGCTCGAACATGATCGCGCACGTCTCCTCATCCACGTGCTTCGCCAGGTCCTCGAAATCCCCGCCCGTCGCGTGCACGAACCCCGGCGGCAGCGGGCCGAATCCCTCGCGATGCGCCGCCGTCGTCCCCGCGGCGATCATCGCCAGGCTCCGGCCGTGAAAGCTGAGGTTGAACGTCACCGTCTTGTAGCGCTGCGGGCTGGCCTTGCTCCCGCGCAGCCGCGCCAGCTTCACCGCCGCCTCGTTGGCATCCATCCCGCCGTGGCAGAAGAACGCGCGGCCGGGGAAGGCCTTGTCATACAGGTGCTGCGCGAACCGAAGCTGCGGCTCGGTGGCGAAGCTATTGCCCACGTGCCACAACCGCCGCGCCTGCCCCTCCACCGCCTTCATCAGCGCTGGATGACAATGCCCCAGCACGCACCCGCCAAACCCGGCGAAGAGATCCAGATACCGCTTGCCATCCGCATCCCATACAAGCACCCCCTCGCCGCGGTCCATGACGATCGGCCGGCGCGGGTAGTTGGGGATGAGGAGCTTTGAGGATCGTTCGAGGAGGGCGGCGGTCGAGGGCATGGCGGATGATAAGCTCTCCACCAGGAATGCGTTCGCCCGATCAGCCAGCGGTTGTTCTCGAATACGGTCGCGAGCACGGCTCGCCCGCGATCTGGCCGTGGGTGCTGTTCGCCGCGGGTCTTGTACCGTTCGCGGTTCAAGTGATGACGATCATTTTCGAGGGAGCTTACGGCGACCCTCCTGATAACCTTTCCGAGTTCAAGGCCTATCACTACTGGACCGGTGCTGCTGCCGTAATCGGCCTAATCTGGCTCTTCGGGACAGTCTTAGCATTCCGTCGACGCCACCGATGGATGTTGCTGCTCGCCTGTGCTTGGTGGCTCTGGATATGCTGGGTCGGCTTCTCGTTCCTGCGAGACCTGCACCGTCATCCTGCAGGGCAGTACTACTGGTCGTTGTGGTAACGAGCACTCTCCCCCGGAACGCGCGCGCGACTGCGGCGGAACGAAGTCGTGAAGACGGAGTACCGGCACGATGCCGAATGGACACAACAAGAACTGGGTGCGCCTACTGGGTGCGATCAGCGGATTCCCTGGAAGTTCCGCCGTTGGCCCCTGGCGTGAACAGATCACGCTGAATGTTGAGCAGCGCCCCCGGGACCATTCTCACGCGCTATGGGCGTCATTTGAGCGCACCTTCGGTGCTTTGTCGGGTCGGCGATGGGAGCCTCTGCGATTGTTCGAGGAGTGCGGCGGTGGAGGGTATAGGGTATGATGATATCATTGCCTTGAGAAGTGCTCGAATGGAGGCTTCCGATGCTTCGCGTCGTTACAGCACTCGCCCTGGTCTTCGCTCTGGGATGTTCGCCCCCTGCGGAGGATGGTGCCGCGACGAGCTCTGGAGATGAGAGCATTCGCCTCTCGCTCCTGCTGGAGGCGGACGTGCCAGTCATCACACCGGGTGGGTCGGCACAGTTCACCGCCCATCTTGTGAATGACGGCGGTAACGTCGTCTCAGTCGTGTTGCCTGGCGATGGGAGCTCCGATGGTTGGCGGACGCCAGTCATCCACTGGAATCCACCTGACCAGGGGGGCCGATTCTGTGGCAACATCAACGCTCTTACGCCCGATGAAGTCGTCGACCTCGCGCCTGGCGAGTCAGTCGAACTCGTCTGGCTCGGGCGGCCGACCTTCAAGGAAGTTGGAACGTATCAGGTCACACTCGAGTACGAGCACGTACCCGACCGGAAGTGGCATGGGATCCCGCTCGGGGAGCATGATCCGGCGGCAATGCGACGGGTTCGAGGGGTTCCGGGCATCAAGCTAACGAGCAATGTCGTCGAGGTCCACGTTCGCGCGAACGAGGGCTCGAGTGTCACCGAGGCTGCGCCGCCCAGAGGACCTTGACCTCGATCACTCTCGGCAGATCCATCGAGCATGCCAGCCACCATTGCCAATGCCGGCGTTCCGATGATCCTCGTGCAGTGGGTCGGGATGGCGATCGCGCTGGTACCGATCATCATCGTCGAGACGCTCATCCTCTGGGCGACGATCCGGCAGCGGTACGGGCGGGTGCTGGCCGTTGTCGCCCTTGCGAATCTCGTCACGACCGTGGTCGGCGTCCCAGTCGCCTGGTTCCTGAGCTGCATCACCGAGATCTTCCTCGACGCCGCCGTGAACTGGTCGAACGACCCGGCGGTCCATGCCGTCACGCACGCCGCGTGGCTTCACCCTTACGAGGATGACCTCGGATGGATGATCCCGCTGGCGTTCATGGTGCTGCTGGGGCCGGCGTTCATCATCTCGGTTGTGATCGAGGGGCTCATCGCCCGCAAGATGCTCGAAGAACTGCCCCGCAGGAAGGTATGGTCTGCCGTCCTGCGCGCTAATGTCGTGTCATACGTCCTGCTGCTCGCGTACTGCGTCCTTTACATGCACGTTCACTACGCAACGTGATCACGCCGCCAGCTTGGTCTTGCCGGCTGGCAGGGGGTCGTTCCAATCCGCGGGGCCAGCCGGTCGCTGGCCATTGCCTTGCTGTGGGGGTGGGGTGATTCCGGCACGCAGCACGGCCCTTGCGAGGCATTGCCTGTCGTTGCCGAATACCTGCGTGAAGGAGCGCACCAGCTCCTCGAAGGCGAAGACCCGGCGGATCGTGCCGATCGGGGCAGGCACCAGTCGCCCGGGGGTGATGCGCCCCTCCTTCGCCAGGCGCTTCCAGACGGTGGGCGTTACGCCAAGGAAGCGTTGTGCGGTTTTGAAGTCATGCCAGCGGGCGGCGAAGGCGCTCTCCTCTTCGGTGGGAAAGTTGGGCATCACCCACTCGCCCAGCGCCTGGCGCGCCGCCTCGTCATACGCCCGGGCGGCTTCGATCTCGTCGGTGAAGTCGCCGACCTTGCGCCTCGGACCGCCGTCGGAGACGTGAACGACCCAGCGACAGGATCGGGCGCACCAGGAGACGCCCCTGAAGAGCGATTTGCGACGCCACCTGCTGGGGGAGGGCCGGACGGGGGCAGCCGTCGGGTCGGCGGAGTCTGCCTGAGGCGGTTGCATAACGCGAATATCGGCCGGGTGCAGCGGTTTTCATCGGCGGAGCGGGAGGGGCATGAATGCGCCTGCGTAGCGAGCCCTCACGCCGCCATCCGCGTCTCGCCGGCGAGCTGCATCTTCCCGGGCAGCATCCGCATGCCGCGGGGGCCGGCGAAGTGCACGAGGTAGTTCGCCGTCGCCCCCGCTCGCGTCGAGCGGATCGCCTGCACGTCGTAGGTCACGCTCATCACGCCCGGCGGGAGCGTGGCGTCCACGAACTCCTTCCGCCCCGCCGTGCCGAGGAACTCGCGCGGGCCCCAGCTACCGTCCCCCTCGCGCATGACCTGGCGATGGACGTGATAGAGCGTGCCGCGGGCGCCGCGGGGGTTGTCGCACGACCAACTGAGCACGAGCATGCCGTTCTGCCGAAGCTCGGCGGTGAAGCTGTGCGGTTGGCCCGGCGCGGGGATCGGCGAGCCTTTCTCCGGGACGGGGAGCATGCCGAGGATGTACGCCTGCACGCCGAGGGTGACGGAGCGCCCGCGGATCTGGTTGATGAGCCCCGCGCCCCGCCTCCTCATCGCCTTCAGCTTGGAGCGGAGGAACTCCGACTTCGCCCGTGCCATCGCCAGTGCAAGCTGCTGGGCGTCCAGCGCCTGCTCCGCCGCGGCGATATCCGCCTGGAGGGCGGCCAGGTCCTGCGGATCCAGGCCCAGGACGCCGGCGTTCTGGATCCACTTTTGGGCGCGGACCCTGTAGAACCAGATCAGCGGCCAACGATTGCGTGGGACGACTCGGGACATGCCGGTTGCATCGTCGCGGAAGAGTCGCGACTGAAGCTCGCCGCGGTTGCGAGAGGGGTGAATGGGGGCCGCCGCCGCGCGGGTCCGGGAAAACCCGCGGTCACGGGGCGATGGAGCGGTTGGGAAGGCAATTGACCCGCCGCAAAGACGTTATCACCCGTCGCCGCCGTTCCGGAAAGGGCCGGCAGCGAAAGCGCACGTCGTGTCAACGCGACGTTGACGCGCGCCAACAGGCCGATGTCGCGCCCCACCGGCCCCCTCCCGCGACCGACCGTACCGGCGGCGGCCAGCC
>JBGTBZ010000407.1:0-2352 GCA_041749155.1 Phycisphaerae bacterium | reverse complement strand
GCGGACTTGGTTGGGGTGCATGCGGAGGTAGTCCTCGTCGAGCGAGACGACGACCATGGCGTGATCAAGGTGGTAGACCGGCCGCAGCCTCTGACCGGCGGCGGCACTGGTGGCTTCGGCGAGGGGGCGGAGCTCCAGCGGCTCGTAGGTGTACCAGCGGGCGCCCTGAAACTGCTGCTCGAACTGCTGGCGCAACCTGAGCACGGTTGGCGAAGCGGTCGCCTCCGAAAGGATGGCCAGCCCAGCGGGGGCGGCCTGGCGGAGCTGGGGAAGGACATTCTCGAAGAACCACTGCACCGTCTGACCGGGCTGCTCGCCGCGCTCACCGGCACGGGTGTCGTAGACGCCCTTGCTGCGATCCGGGTCGTAGAGCGAAAGCGTCTGAGCCTGGTCGATCGGCCCGGTCGCGCCCCAGTCACCGGAGCGGACCACGTTCGCCGGGTGCTGCGGATTGCCCTCGATCTTGATCGGCCGGCCGTCGAAGCTGGCCACCAACAGCCCCCGGCCGACGCCGCCGACTTCCCAGCTCGTGGCGTAGTAGTCCAGGATGCCGGGGACGCGGTCCTTGATGTCGTAGGCGTAGGGCGCCACCGTCTCCTTCGGCCAGCGCCGGCAGCCTGAGAGGCCGACGCCGGCCACGGCCATGCTCGCCGCCACGTACTTCATGAAGCGGCGGCGCGAGACGCTGAGCATCTCCTTGGGGTCGTAGCTGGCAAACTCGTTCTCGACGGCCTGGGCGATCTCGGGGGAGTTGGCCAGGTGCTCAAAGGAAGCCCAGTACGTCCGCCCGCTGGCCTGGGCGTCCTTCGAAGGTTGTCCGTTGCTGCTGCTCATGTGGTTGCTTCGGGATTCAACGGACGCATCTCAGCGGTGACAGGTCGAGCAGGCTTCCATGTACCGGATATCTCGAATGCCGTACTCGCGGCGAAGCTTGCGCCCCATCTCGAGCTGCGCCTCCTCGACGCTCTGGCCGTCCTTCACCTGCAGGTCATTGGGTCCGCGGGCCAGGTGATAGGTCATGCTCGTGACCTGGTCCTTGGGCCGCAGGAACTTCTCGGGCTGGCGGTGACACTCCAGGCACCAGGCCATGTTGAGCGGCTCTGCCTGGTAGACGATTTCCATCTGGTCGACGCGCCCGTGGCAACTGAAGCAGCCGACGCCCTTGTTCACGTGGGCCGAGTGGTTGAAGTAGGCGTAGCCGGGCAGATCGTGGACCTTGATCCACTCGATCGGGTCGCCGCTGACCCAGGAGTCGCGAATCTTGCGGAGGTTGACGCTGGTGGCGGCGATCGCCGTGTGGCAGTTCATGCAGGTCTGCGTCGGCGGGATCGCGGCGAAGGCGGCCTTGTCCACGGTCGTGTGGCAATAGCGGCAGTCCATGCCCAGTTGGCCGACGTGCAGCGCGTGGCTGTAGGGGATGGGCTGCACCGGCTGGTAGCCGACGTTGAGCGTCTCGGGATGCAGCGCCAGGCCCGCCAGCGTGGGGACGTAGAGCGCCCCGCCCAGGCCCATGATGATGATCAGCGGGAGCAGGAAGTTCGCCCAGCGGGGGAAGACAAAGGGCCGCAGCGGAACCGGGCCGGCCGCGCGAGCCGGCGGAAGCGCTTCGGGCGGCGATGTTGCGGGATCGAGAGGGTCGCTCATTGGTTCAAGGACGGGAGAGGACCGGCAAGCCTGAACCGGGATCGCTGTAGTAGCACAATCCGGCCCGTGCGCCCATGCCGGCGGTGCCCGGCATTTTCGCAAGCGCGCACGACCGGCGGGGGGCCAGCCATTACAGCCTCTCATCGATCAGGGGGCAACAGATGCGGCAACGTGACAATGCGGCAATCGGTCGCAGTGAACCGCCCCTCACTCCAGCGGCGGAAGTTTCTGGAGCTTGCGCTGAAGGCTCCGCCGATGGATCCCCAGCTTCCGCGCCGCCTGGCTGATGTTTCCACCGCAGTCAGATAAGACCCGGTGAATGTAATCCCACTCCACCCGCGCCAGGCTCGGCGTCTGGGCGTCGGCAGACATCAGCTCCTCGGCATCCCCGTTCCCACGCGCCCGGTCAAACGCCGCCAGGATCTGGTCGGTGTCCACGGGCTTGGTGAGATAATCCGCCGCCCCCGCCCGGACCGCCTCCACCGCCGTCGCGATCGTGCCGTAGCCCGTCAGGACCACAATCTGCATGTTCTCGTCGATCGCGTGCAGCGCCCGCACCAGCTCCAGGCCGTTCATCCCCGGCATCCGGAGGTCCACCAGCGCCCATTGCGGGCGCACTTCCCGCCCGATCCGCTGCGCCTCGGCGGCGCCGGGGGCGGCGAAGGTCTCGATGCCCCTGGCCGAAAGTGCCCGCTGGAGCCGCGTGCG
>JBGTBZ010000406.1:0-6382 GCA_041749155.1 Phycisphaerae bacterium | reverse complement strand
CCGACGGCGGAGTAGATGCGCGTCGTCTCGAGCGCTTCCTGCCGCGACAGCGGGGGCAGTATGAAGCCTAAGCGCTTGGCCAGCATGGACTTGCCACTACCGGGCGGGCCGATCATGCAGATGTTGTGCCCGCCGGCAGCGGCGATCGTCAGGGCGCGTTTGGTGGCCTCCTGCCCGCGGACATCGGCAAAATCCAGCTCCGGTTCGCGTTCCGAGAGCGTGTGGGCATCGCCGTTGAGCGTGAAGGGAAGCACCTCCCCCTCTTCGCCGTTCAGGAAGCTGACCGCCTGCTGGAGCGTGCGCACTGGGATGACTTCCAGCCCCTCGACGACCGCCGCCTCGCGCGCGTTGTCGGCAGGGACGATCACGCCGGTGAACCCCTTTTCTTTGGCCAGCAGGGCCATGGAGAGCCCGCCCTTGATCTTGCGGACGCGGCCATCGAGCATTAACTCGCCCGCCACCAGATACTTGCGAAGCGCATCGCCGACGATGCTGCCGGTACAGCGGAGCATGCCGAGGCTGATGGCAAGATCCAGGGCGGCGGCGTCCTTCTTGAGGTCCGCGGGTGCGAGGTTGATGAGCACCTTGCCATAGGGCGCCGGGTGCCCGCTGTTCTGAATGGCGCGGCGGGTGCGCTCCAGCGACTCCTTCACGGCGGTCTGGGCGAGTCCGACGATGGTGAACTTGTCCTTGCCGCGCTGGGAGACATCGACCTCGACGTCGCAGGAGAGTGCGTCGATGCCGGAAAGGACGAAGCTATGCACACGGGCCAGCGCCACCGGCGGGAAATGTAAGGGAGGAGGGCACCGCGGCACAAGCGCCGCCGGCGGAGGCGGGAGGGGCGATATGCTATAGTTCCTGGCCATGACCCAGGCGGCCACGCCAGCGCGCCAGCGGATGTCGATCCCGGAGTATCTGCGCTTCGAGTTCGATGCGGAGCGTAAGCACGAGTACGCCGATGGGGAGGTCTTGGACATGGCGGGCGCGACGGGGGAGCACAGCCTGATCACGATGAACCTCGGGGCCGCGTTGCACGGTGCTTTGAAGGGCAAGCCCTGCCGTGTCTACGACGGCAACCTCCGCGTGCGCATCCAGAACAAGGCGTTCTACAACTATCCCGACCTCCAGGTGATTTGCGGCCAGATCCCAGTACGACCCAGATGACAGCCGCAACATGAGCGCGCTCAATCCGCGGCTCATCGTCGAGGTGCTCTCGCCGAGCACCGAGGCCTACACGCGCGGGGAGAGGTTCCGGCGGTACCGCGAGATTCCGTCGCTGCGCCAGTACGTGGTGGTCCCGCAGAACGAGCCGGTGATCGAGACCTTCTTCAAGCAGGATGACGGGGTCTGGGCGCTGGAGACGTTTCAAGGCATGGATGCCGTGGCGCAATTCCGGTCTGTCGATGCGTCTGTGGCAGTCAAGGATGTCTTCGACGGCGTGGAGTTCCCGTCGGAGGATCAGCAAGCCAGTCCAGGGAAGGACCGTGCCCGGTCCGATTGACCCCGGAATCTACTCCGATTGAATCTGCGCAATGAACTCATCCGCCTCGCGGATGCTGGCTTCCATCTCGCGGATCAATTCCTCGATATCGGTCGTCAACTCGAGCTCGGTGCCCTTCAATGACGCGATCGCCTGGGCATTGAGGTTGCTCTTGATGAACAGCACGCGGTCCCGGAACTTGGTCAAAACCGGGTCCATGGAGCCGGCGGCGGAATCCATGCGCGTGAGCAACTGGTCGTAGCTGGTCTTGGTCTGGTCGAAGAGATCGCGGCTCTGGCGGCGGAGACTGGCGTCGCTGATCTGCTCGACCTCGCCATCCCATTCCTCGAAAAGGGCCTGCCCGACGCGGCGGACGCTGACGATACGGTCGCGGACCTCCCCGGCCTGCGCGGCGCTGTCCTCGTAGGAGCGGTTCAGGTCGTTGTAGAGGGCCTCGAGGTTCCCGCCATCGAAGTTCACGACGCTCTTGAACTGCTCCAGGGCGCTTCTGAACTGCTCTTTCGCCTCCGCCTGCTCGTTGCGGGCATCCTTCACGTAATCCACGAGCCGATCGCGCTTTGCGTAGCCGAAGCGCTCCCAGGCGTTGTAATAGGCCTTGCGGGTGGTCTGGCAGCCCGCCGCCGGCAGCAGGAGCAGGCCCAGGAGGCCGAAACAAAGGAGGCGTGGTAACATGCCCGCCAGTGTGCCGCGATGGCGGCCACGGGGCAATGGGGCAATCGTGGTCCGCCGGCCCCGATCCCCTCGCCCTCGCGACGTATGATCGTCGCTGATGCCCCGCCGGCTGTACCTGGAGACTTTTGGCTGCCAGATGAACGTGCTCGATTCCGAGCTCGTGCTGGGCCAGCTCCTCGGCCAGGGGTACGAGCCGATAGCGGACCGCGATGCGGCGGATGTGGTCATTTTCAACACCTGCAGCGTCCGCGAGCACGCGGAGCAGAAGGTCTGGAGCCGGCTGGGCCAGCTTCGGGATGCCAAGGCCGGCCGACCGGGCCTGGTGATCGGCGTGATCGGCTGCATGGCGGAGCGGGATGGGGTGGAGATCTTCAAGAGATTCCCGCACGTGGATGTGCTGTGCGGCCCGGGAGAGCTGGACAGGCTGCCCGGGCTGGTTCACAACGCGGTGGTGACGGCGTCGGAGACCTCAGATTCGGCATCTCAGATCATGCCCCGTCAAGTCGCCCTGATGGGCAGCAGGTCGCGGCGCTCCTCGACGCTGGCGGCGGCCCAGGACACGCTGGAGATGCTGGATCTGTCGCGGGCGATCTCGCCGGGCGATGCGCAAAGGCAGGCGTACGTGCGGATTACGCGCGGGTGCAACAAGTTCTGCACCTACTGCGTAGTCCCCTACACCCGCGGGCCGGAGGTGCACCGCCCGCCCGGGAACATCATCGAGGAGGTGCGGCGGCTGGCGGATGCCGGGGCGCGCGAGGTGACGCTGCTGGGCCAGACGATCAACCACTACGCCTACGACCATGGGGACCGGCGGGTCACGGGCTTCGGGCAGCTTCTCTATGAGATCCACGAGGCGGTGCCGCACCTGCCGCGGCTGCGCTTCGTGACCAGCTACCCGCGCGACTTCGACGACGAGGCGCTGGCGGCGATGCGCGATTGCGAGCGTATCTGCCGGTACCTGCACGTTCCCGCGCAGCACGGCAGCAACCGCGTGCTCAAGGCGATGAACCGCGGCTACACGATTGAGCAGTATTACGAGTTCATC
Source organism: Phycisphaerae bacterium (assembly GCA_041749155.1). Taxonomy (GTDB): domain Bacteria; phylum Planctomycetota; class Phycisphaerae; order Tepidisphaerales; family Tepidisphaeraceae; genus JAEZED01. The sequence goes on along the minus strand of JBGTBZ010000406.1, from coordinate 3,164 downwards.
GACCGCGCCCGGGAGATGATGCCCGACATTTCCCTCGCCAGCGACTTCATCGTCGGCTTCCCCACGGAGACGGAGGAAGAGTTTCAGGCGAGCAAGGACGTCATCCGCTACTGCCGGTTCAAGAACAGTTTCATCTTCAAGTACTCCCCGCGCCCGGGGACCGTGGCGATCAAGCGGTTCAGCGACGACGTCCCCGACGAGGTGAAGAAGCGCCGCAACAACGAGCTTCTGGCCGTCCAGCACGAGGTGACGAAGCAGTTGACGGCAGAGATGATCAGGCAGACGGTGGAGCTGATGGTCGAGGGCGAAAGCAAGCACGGGGGGAAGTCGGCTGGTCCGGCTTATCCCGCGAGCAATGTCCAGCTCGGCGTCCGCCTCCAGCGCGCGGCGGCGGGGCAGGGCAGCGGCCTCACCCAGCTCGTCGGCCGGACGCGGGGGGACCAGATCGTCGTCTTCGAGGGCGAGGCGACATTGGCCGGAGACCTGGTGGATGTCGAAATCACCGGGGCACGGGGGCTGACGCTCTTAGGTCGCCGCTTGGAGGTTGTCGATCCTGAGGAGGATGTTTGCCCCAGGTTGTAATTGTGACCGCCTACAGACCAGAACATGACCGTCACCCAAGGCCTGAAGATCTCCTACCGCAAGGGGCGGCCATTCGCCGCGTACCTTTGCCTGCAACACGACACGTCCGTGTCGGTGAGCCACTCCAGGCGCTTTGAATCAGGAGTTGTCGCTGACTTCTCCGAAGATGGTCGATGCACGGGTCTCGAGTTGACCGCCCCATCCATGGTTACCCTGGAGGCCGTCAACGGCGTGCTCAAGCAAGTTGGCCGTTCGCCAGTTACCGCCGAGGATTTGCGGCCATTGGTCAACTCGACAGCCGCCTGAGAGGTTCAGAATCCGCTGCCTTGGAGCCCGCGGGAGAACTCCCGCTGGCACAGGAAAAACAGCCCCACAACCGGCAGAATCGCCAGCAGCGTCGCCGCCATCAGCGGCGCCGGGTTCGCTTCGTACATCGGTTGCGAGGCCATGTGCGACAGCCCGATCGGCAGCGTGTGCTGCTCGCGGCTCACCAGCACCGCCGCCGGCCAGAGCAGGTTGTTCCAGGCCGCCAGGAAGCCCAGCAGAAGGAAGGCCGCGGAGGTCGGCTTCACGATCGGCAGGGCGATGCTCCACCAGAGCCGCCATTCCGGGCAGCCGTCGAGCCGGGCGGCGTCCAGCAGGGTCGGCGGGACGTGCCGGTAGCTGGTGGCGTAGAGAAATACGCCAAAGGCGCTGAACGACCCGGGCAGAATGACGGCCGCCAGGGAATCCAGCCAACCCAGGCGCGTCACCAGCAGGAACAGACCCGGAAGCACCACGTGCGAGGGAACGATCAGGGTGGCGGCCAGCATCGCGATCAGCAGCCGGCGGCCGGGGAAGCGGTAGGCCCAGAGGGCAAAGCCCCCCAGGCTCGAGAGGAGCACCGCCAGCAGCGTTTGCACCGACGCGATGAACAGCGAGTTCGGCAGCCAGGTACCGTACGGCTCCGCGATGAAAAGTGTGCGGAATGGCTCCAGGGAGGGCGTGCCGCCGTCGCGGACACCCACGGCCCCCAGCACCAGCCACGCCAGGGGCAGCACCGCGATCGCGGCAAGGGCCAGAATCGACAGAAACCGCACGATTGGCGCCGCGGGGCTCAAGCGTGCACCTCCTCGCGCCAGAGGCCCAGGACGCGGATCATCACGCCCGTCACCAGCACGACGATGGCCGTAAAGATCCATCCGATGGCGGCGGCGTAGCTCAGGTCGCCGCGTTCGAAGCCGATGGCAAAGAGGTACATGACGGCGGTAAGCCCGCAGTAGCCGGGGCCGGGGCCGTCGAAGAGCACGTATGGAAGCTCAAAGACCTGCAGGGCCCAGATGGCCCCCGCGACGGCGAGGAAGCTGAGTGTCGGGCGCACCTGCGGCAGGGTGACGTGCCTGAAGCGGCCCCAGGCCCCGGCCCCGTCCATGGTGGCCGCGTCGTAGAGCCGGCGGTCCACCTGCTGCAGCGCCGCCAGGCAGTAGATCATGCCGAAGCCGACGGACAGGTACCACGCGCAGCCGAGCATCACCGGCATCACCCAGGCCTGTCGGTTCAGCAGGTCCAGCGGCGCGTCGGTCAACCCCACAGCCAGCAACAGCCGGCTCAGCAGTGAATGCCGGCCTGAAAGCAGGTCCCCGAACAGCACCGCCGCGAAGACGACGCCTACGAGATGCGTGCTGAAGAAGATGAATCGGAAGAGCGGCAGCAGCCGGATGCGGCGGTCGTTCATCAGCAGGGCCAGGCCCAGCGAGGCAGGGATCTGCACGAGCAGGAACAGGATCGTGAACACCAGTGTGTTCAGCAGCGCCAGCCCAAGCAGGATATCGCCGAAGGCGAAGATGTAGTTGTCGAGCCCGGCGAAGTGTGCATCGACCGTCCCTCCGCCGCGCTCAAAGCTCAGCAAGAGGCTTCGGCCGGCGGGCCAGGCAAAGAAGAGGCCGAAACTCGCCAAAAAAGGAGCGAGGAACAGCACTGGCCAGGCGCTTCGCCGGGGCATGAGGGGAGATTAGCGGCTCACTCGGCGAAAGCACGGCGGCGCTCGAGGTCGGCCTGGGCGTTGGCTAGCCATTCGGCGAGCATCGGATCGAGCGATTCGGGCGTGTTTCCACCCTCCAGGTGCTCGACGGATCGGGAGACGATGATGGCAATATGCCCCCAGGCCGCGAGGGTGAGCATCGAGACGCTCGGAGGTGCCGCCTCCTCAGCCAGCTCGGCATAGAGCGCGGCGGACTGGGTGGCGACGCGGCTATTCGACGAAGTGGTCGTGCCGATTGCGGGGGTCTTGCGGGTGATGTGGCGAACAAGCTGCCAGGCGGCCTGCGGGTCTGCTGCTGCGCGGGGGATGGCGAGCATCGAGCCGCCCCAGACCGGCGCCCGCGCGTCCCCGGGGTCGAAGGGCGGCAGCGGCATCATCGCAAGCTTGCTCGCAAGCTCAGGCGCGGCCTCCAGGAGCAGTTTCAGCCGCCATGGCGGCGTCCAGATCATCGCCACGTCGCCGCGAGCCAGGTCGCGGGTCCATCGTGCGTGACCCTCGCTCGTGGGCAGGGCCACGGGTTCGGAGCCGGCCAAAAGCTCGGCGTAGAAGCGCAGCGTGTGAC